>DASWMA010000156.1:0-1577 GCA_036399995.1 Longimicrobium sp.
CATCTCTCCGGGCGGCTGGCGGAGCACATGGTGCCGGCCGCGTACGTGCGCCTGGAGGCGCTGCCGCTCACGTCCAACGGGAAGCTGGACCGGAAAGCGCTGCCCGCGCCCGAAGGCGACGCGTTCGCGACGCGCGGCTACGAGGCGCCGCTGAGCGAGATGGAGCAGGCGCTGGCGGAGATCTGGTCCGAGCTGCTGGGCGTGGAGCAGGTGGGCCGCCGGGACCACTTCTTCGAGCTGGGCGGCCACTCGCTGCTCGCCGTCCGCGTGATCTCGCGCGTGCGCCAGGTGCTGGGCGCCGAGGTGGGGATCGGCGACCTCTTCGAGCGCCCTGCGCTGGCCGACTTCGCGCGCGGCGTGCGCGAGGCCGCGCGCGGGGAGCTGCCGCCGATCGAGCGGGTGGAGCGCGGCGGGCGGCTGCCGCTCTCCTTCGCCCAGCAGCGGCTCTGGTTCTTGGAGCGGCTCGGCGGCCTCGACGACACGTACCACATGTTCACGCGGCTGCGGCTGGGCGGCGAGCTGGACCGGGCGGCGCTGCGGCGCGCGCTCGACGCGATCCTCGCGCGCCACGAGGCGCTGCGCACGACGTTCGTGGAGATCGAAGGCGAGCCGGCGCAGCGGATCGTGCCGGTAGAGGAGAGCGGGTTCCACCTCGTGGAGCACGACCTGGGCGGGCACCCCGACGCCGCGGCGGTGCTGCGCCGGCTGGCGGCCGAGGAAACCGGCGCGCCCTTCGACCTGGAGCACGGCCCGCTGGTCCGCGGGCGCCTGGTCCGGCTGGCCCAGGACGACCACGTCCTGCTGATGACGATGCACCACATCGTCTCCGACGGGTGGAGCATGGGGGTGCTCACCCGCGAGCTGGGCGTGCTCTACGAGGCCTTCCGCCGCGGCGAGCCCGACCCCCTGCCGCCGCTGCCGGTGCAGTACGCCGACTACGCCGCGTGGCAGCGGCGCTGGGTGGACGGTGACGTTCTCCAGCAGCAGGCGGAGTACTGGACGCGGACGCTCTCCGGCGCGCCGGAGCTGCTGGAGCTGCCCACCGACCATCCGCGTCCGGCGCGGCAGGACCACGTCGGCGGCACGGCGAGGATCGTGCTGGACGAGGAGCTCACGGCGGGGCTGAAGGCGCTCGGCCAGCGCCGCGGCACCACGCTGTTCATGACGGTGATGGCCGGGTGGGCGGCGGTGCTGGCGCGCCTGTCGGGGCAGGACGACATCGTCATCGGCACGCCCAGCGCCAACCGTGGGCGCGCGGAGATCGAGGGGCTGATCGGCTTCTTCGTCAACACCCTCGCGCTGCGCGTGAGCCTCTCGGAACGGTCCACGGTGGCCGGGCTGCTGGAGCAGGTGAAGCAGCGCGCGCTGGGTGCGCAGGAGCACCAGGACATCCCCTACGAGCAGGTGGTGGAGCTGGTGCAGCCGGTGCGCAGCATGGCACACGCGCCGCTCTGCCAGGTGATGTTCACCTGGCAGAACACGCCGGAGGGCCGGCTGGAGCTCCCCGGCCTGAAGCTGGGGGGCGTGGGCGCGGCGTCGCAGACCGCGGCGAAGTTCGACCTGTCGCTCTCGCTGGG
>DASWMA010000157.1:0-5850 GCA_036399995.1 Longimicrobium sp.
CGCCGCCGTGCGATCAGCGGCGCGAGGGGATCAGCTCGCTTTGCAGGCGCTCCATCTGGTCGACGGGGATGCCGTACATCCGTGCGACGTACGAAAGCGTCACTCCGTCGTCCACCAGCGTTCGCAGGCGGTCGGCGGCGAGCCGGCGGATGAGCTCCTCCGCCGGGTCCGGCTCCACGTCCACCACTGGGACCGCACGGATCGGTGGCCGCGGCACGGGCGCGAGGGCGGGCACCTCCCGCAGGGCGGCTTCGGCGGCGTTCTGCATTTCGGGCTCTCCCGTTCGGTCACCTTGCCTTCATCGGGGCGGACAGAAAGGCATTTCGCGTGCCCGTCAGGGAGCACCGGCGAGACTTTATTCAAAGGTTGAACAAAAATTTCTTTGTTACTCGTGCAGCAGGAACTCTGCTTCTGGAGACGAGTTGCAATACTGGATGATTTGCGTTTGCGCGGAATTCACCCGCCGAAACAGAAACACGCGTTTGCATGCGTGCGACGCGCGCGCCGGTGGAGACCCGGCGACACTGGAAGCCGCTCCGGTCGTACCTCTCGCGGAGGTCGCCCTTGAGGTGAGTGCACCCGGCGCGTAGCTTTGCGCGTTTCCGGCAAGCCCTTGCACACCAATGGATTCGTGATGGCCGAAACCTGTCCTTCGTGCGGCGCCCAGGCGTCGGGACGATTCTGTGATTCGTGCGGCGCCGCGCTGAGCGCCGCCTGCCGCGAGTGCGGCAACCCGCTTCCGCGCGGGGCCAAGTTCTGCAACATGTGCGGCGCCGCCGCGAGCGCCTCCGCCGCCCCCGCGGCGCCCACCCGCCAGCCGGTGCTGCCGTGGGCGGTGGCCGGGCTGGCGTTGCTGGCGCTGATCGCCGTCGTCTTGGTGCCGCGTCTGGGCGGGCGCGGCGAGGAGCCGGTCGCCGCCACGGGGCAGCCGCCCTTCGCGCCCGCGGCGGCGGGGCAGCCGGCTGCGACGGCCCCCGCGGGCGACCCGAGGTCGGTGGACCTGGCGAGCATGACCCCGCGCGACGCCGCCGACCGGCTGTTCAACCGGGTGATGACGGCGGTGTCGACGGGTGACTCGGCGCAGGCACGGCAGTTCGTGCCGATGGCGGTGATGGCGTACCAGCGGGTGGACTCGCTGAACGCCGACGGGCGCTATCACCTGGCCGCGCTGCAGCTGGTCGCGGGCGACTATGCGGCGGCGCGCGCGCAGGCCGACACGCTGCTGGCCGGCAACCCGTCGCACCTGTTCGGCCTGTTCACCGCCGCCCAGGCCGAGAGCGGCCGCGGCAACCAGGCCGGCGCCCGCGGCCTCTACCAGCGCTTCGTGCAGTCGTACGACAGCGAGGTAGCCAAGAAGCTCCCCGAATACGAGGAGCACTCCCAGGGCCTCCCCGCCATGAAGGCCGAAGCCGAACGGTTGATCCGCGGCTGACCCTCGGCACGGAGGTACGAAAAGACGATCCCGGCGCGCTCCTTCTTCGGGGCGCGCCGGGATTTCTCTTGCAGCCTCGCGCAGTCTGCGAGGCTTCGTGCCGTTGTAGCTCGCGGCTTCAGCCGCCCCGCTGCGATGCCTGCGCGCCCCCGGTTTTCGAGGTCCCCCGGAGCGCATTCGTCTCCGCCGTCACCCGCGGCGGCACCATCAGGCAGGCACAAGCGCGCCACTGGGCGCTGATGCGAACGGATCGGTGGAAATCGGCTCCTCGATCTCCATCCGGAACCGCGTCCCGAGCGCTTCCAGTATCCGCTGGGCGCGTTCAACTGTGATTCCGTAGTACTCGTTGCGTTCGTCCCGCGACACCTGCGATTCCGCCACGCCCAGACGATCGGCGAGCTGACGCTGGGTCATGCCGCGCGCAATCCGGATCCCGATCAACCACCGGCCAATGCTGGTGAGGCTGTGAAGCACGTCGAGCTCACCTCGCTTCATCCGCTCGTAGACGTGCACCTCCTCCTCGAGCTGCTGGCGGAACGATTCCATCGGCTGCATCGCCCGCTCCAGCGCCTCGCCTTCGATGCCCAACTCCCGCAGGTGCGTGCGTTGCGCCGCGAGGGCATCGGCATCTCGCTTCAGGTTGACGAGCGCGCGATGGTACTCGTGGTCGGTGCGGATCATGGTTCACGCGGAGGAAGGAGGATCTTGACAATGCCCTTCGGCTCGTCGGTGCTCCGTCGCAGGCGGAACGCGGCGGGGAAGGACAGCTCGTTCCCGAACCGGTCCCTGATCCCCGAACTGCCCTGCCCGAAATGGGGATACAACTCGACGCGGTACGCGTGCCACATCGGCAGCTGTTTCTTTGCGTAGCCGCGATACGGCGTTCGTGATCGCGGGTCCCACGTCCAGACCTTCCGCGGATCGAGTACGTTCAACGCCGCCGTGAGGGCTCCGCTGGCCAGCGGCTGGGGATCACAAGCGAAGTAGCCGTCGATGTCGTTCGGGTGCGGCTTGTCTTCCACGAACGATCCGTCGAGATAGACGTCGCGGATGCCGACGGCCCACAGTTGATCCACCAGGATCTCCGCTTGCTCGGTCAGGTGCCGGCGCCAGCCCGCATCCCAGTGTGGCACCTCCGTACGAGGCCCTCGCACCAGCAGCGACTCGCGCAGTTGCGCGAACGTCACCTCGTACTCTCCAGGCGGAAGCAGCCCGCGGACGTCGAAATCGTCTGGAAGATCCATCCGCCCGATCTTAACTTTAATGTTATGCAGGACAGGTAAGTTTCACAACACGCTGATGGATCGCCGCCGCCCAATCCGCTGCGGTCCGACAGCCTCACGCAGTTTGCGAGGCTTCCCGTCGTCGTAGCTCGCGGCTTGAGCCGCCCCGGTCGATCCCTGCCCTACTCCGAGGCCCCCGGCCCGCGGTACACCGTGCCGCCCTTCATCACGAAGCGCACGCGGCGCAGGGCGGCCAGGTCGCGGGTGGGGTCGCCCTCCACGGCGATCAGGTCGGCCAGCAGGTTGGGGCGCACGCTGCCGATACGGTCGGCCATCCGGAACACCCGCGCGTTCACCGATGTGGCGGCCATCAGCGCCTGCAGCGGCGTCATCCCGTACTCCACCATCAGCTCCATCTCGCGCACGTTGTCGCCGTGGGCGAACACGCCCGAGTCGCCGCCCATGCAGATGGTGACGCCCGCGCTGAGCGCGTCGCGGAAAGCCTGCCGGTGCCGCACCACCTGCGGGGGCGCCGGCTCCTGCCCCTTCCGCCAGCCGCGGTACTGCCGCACCGCGTCGGTGGCCGCCAGCGTGGGGCAGAACGCCACGTTCCGCTCGCGCATCAGCCGGAACACCTCGGGCGTCCCCTCGTTGCCGTGCTCGATGGTGACCACGCCGGCCAGGGTGGCGCGGCGCATCCCGTCGGGGGTGCTGGCGTGCGCCACCACGGGGCGGCCGGCGTCGTTCGCCACCTCCACCATCGTGCGCAGCTCGGCTTCGGTGAAGGTGGGGCGCGACGGCTCGCCGGTGGCCCAGCTGTAGTCGGCGTACACCTTCACCCAGTCGGCCCCGCGGCCGATCTGGTCGCGCGTGACGCGGGTGATCTCTCCCGCCCCGCTCGCCTCTTCGGCGCCCAGCGGCAGGCGCCACTCGGGGGCGCCGCGCGGGCCGTACGCCCCCGTCGCCACGATCGCCCGCGTGGTCACGATCATCCGCGGGCCGGGGATGATCCCCTGGTCGATCGCCTGCTTCAGCCCCACGTCGGCGTAGCCGGCGCCCTCGGTGCCCAGGTCGCGGGTGGTGGTGAAGCCGGCCAGCAGCGCGGCGCGCGCGGCGGCGGTGGCGCGGGCCACGCGCAGCGCAAGCGCCTCGTTCAGCACCTGCTCGTCCCAGCTCGTCTCGTTGTAGGGGTGCAGCAGCAGGTGGCTGTGCCCCTCGATCAGCCCGGGAAGGAGCGTCAGCCCCGGCAGCTCCACCACGCGCGCCCCGGCGGCCGGAAGCGAGGCGGCGGGCCCCACCTGGGCGATGCGCTCGCCCTCCACCAGCACGGCCCACCCCTCGTGCGGCTGGGCGGTCACGCCGTCCCACACGCGCGCGGGGCGCAGCAGCCAGCGCTGTGGGGCCGGCGTCTGCGCGTGGGCGGCGGCGGGGAGCGCCAGCAGGGCCAGCGCGGAAAGGGTGCGGAGGATGCGCATGGTGCGGAGGTGTGTGGGGATCGCGACGCGAAACGCGCACAAGCTACGGCGCGCGATGCGGCCCTGCCACCGCACGCCGTCCATCGGCGAATACGCGATCCTCGCCCATCCGCCCATGCCGCGGCCGACTCCTTCCCCCGCCCCCGTTCCTCCGTCAGGACCGGGGAGGAGGAGCACTTCTTCGTCCACTGACGGATGCGCGTGAACGTCGGGTCTCGTGACGCGGACGATGATCGTTACAATGGAAATCTGGCCGGCGTTACACGGGCGGTGTAACAATTGAAACGTGATCGTCACGGTGCCGTTACGGAGCCGCCGGGGCGGAGTCCCCGGAGCCCACCCCAATTCTTCAGGAGCCGCGCCCATGATTCGCATGCGCTCCCTCCCGCTCGTCGCCCTGGCGCTTTCGGCTGCGCAGGGGTGTGCCTCCGCCGGCGCGTCGCAGCGCGAGGCGCTGCTGGCCGAGGGCCGTACCTCGCGCCAGGGTAGCTGCTGGGTGGGCGCCGAGCCCGAACGGCTCCCCGCCGCCGCCGAGCTGGTGGACGTGGAGGCGTTCCGGGCCGCGGCCTCGGAGGTCTGGGAGCGCGCGGTGCAGCCGGGGGGGCACGTCCTCTTCGCCGTGCGCCACGCGCCCGACGGGGTGCAGGTGCGGCGCTCGGTGATCGAGAGCAGCGTTCCCGCGGCCGTGGCCGACACGCTGCAGCGGCTGCTGTTCGCCCACCGGCTGCGGACCGCGGCCGCGGGACAGGAGTGGGGCGTGCGCCTGCGCGTGGACCTGGGCGAGCAGGTGGCGGTGCGCGTGGGCCGCCGCGAAGAGTGCACGCCCCGCCCGCGCGACCCCGAGCTCCGCACCGCCGCCAACGCGTTCGACGTGCGCGAGGCGAGCGCGTTTGGGGTGGGAAGCACGGGGATCGCGGACCCCGCGGTGGTGTGGGTGCGCGTGCGGCTGAACGAGCGCGGGAGCGTGACCGACGCGCGCGTGGAGCGGGCGCCCGCGCGGCCGATCTCGGAGCAGCGGGTGCTCGACTACGTGCGCACGCTGGCCTTCTTCCCCGCCACCGAAGACGGCTACCCGGTGCCGGGCGAGCTCACCGTGCCCGTGCGGCTGGCGACGGTGTACTGACGCGCGCTCGGCCACGTCGGATCGGCGGAAAACGGAGAAGCGCCGCGGGAGCACGCCCGCGGCGCTTCGGCGTTCGTGGACGGATGCGGGCCGGGCGCGCTCTTTTCTTTTCGGCATCCGCTCGGTATCGTGCTATTCTCCGCGCCGTCGCGACCGCCGCCACCCGAGGTGCCCGTCCGCATGCCGCATCGCCCCGCCCGCCCGCTGACCGTCGCCGCTGCCGCCTGCGCCCTGGCGTTCGCGGCCGCGTGCGTGCCGGGCAAGGGGCCCGGGCCGGTGGGGCCGCCGGAGGCGCGGTCGCTGCTGGGGCAGCCGCTGTACGCGCCCGAGCTGCCGCTGGAGACGCGCCAGCGGCTAGAGGCGCAGCTCGACAGCGCGCGCCTGGCCTTCGAGGCGCGCCCCGAGAACGCCGACGCCATGCTGTGGTACGGGCGGCGGCTGGGGTACCTGGGCGAGTACCGGGCGGCGGTGGACCTGTTCGGCGAGGGGACGCGCCGGCACCCGCGCGACGCGCGCTTCTACCGCCACCGCGGGCACCGGCTGATCACGCTGCGCCGCTTCGGCGACGCGGTGCGCGACCTGGAGCGCGCCGCCCGG
>DASWMA010000158.1:0-8700 GCA_036399995.1 Longimicrobium sp.
GCCGCTCGGGCGCCACGCGCCGGGTGATGGGGCGCACCCAGTACTTGGTGTAGGCCAGGTAGGTGAACCAGCGGCGCGAGTACACGTCCACCGCCACGCTCCCCCCCTCCTTCAGCAGCTCCACCAGGCTCTTCCAGGCGCGCGCCGGGTCGGGGGTGTGCTGCAGCACCCCCAGGCAGAACACGCGGTCGAAGGCACCCCGGGGAACGGGCGGGGCGAAGATGTCGCCCTGCACGATCAGCACGTTGGGCCGGTGGCCGTTGGTCGCGTAGTTGGCGTCCACGGCCTCGCTGTAGTCGAACGCCACCACCAGCGCGCCGGTGCCGGCGGCCACCGAGGTGAAGCGCCCCGCCCCCGCGCCCGCCTCGAGCACCACCTCGCCCTCCAGCGTGCGCGGCCAGCGCGTCTCTTCGAAGAAGCGCCGCTCCGAGGCGTTGGTCCCGGTGATCTCGTCGAGCTGGGTGGAGGCGTGCCGCCGCCACTGGAAGCCGAACCCCACCGCGTAGTTCTCGCGCCCCACGAAACGCGGGACGTGGCGCACCACCGGGTACCCGGCGCCGCACCCCCGGCAGGCGAGCGTCCCCTCTTCCACCCGTTCGGCGGTGCCGCGGGTGACCGCGGCCACCGCGAGCCCGGCGCGGCAGGTGGGGCAGGCGAGGTAGCGAAGGTGTTCGGATCGCATCGAGAGCGGGGATTCGATGATTCAGGGGCGCGGCGCGCCGCCGGCGTCGGGCCCGGCGGCGGCAAGGGCGTGCGCCCCCGCGCGGCCCGCCCGGCGCGCGCGGCGGGCGGCGGCGAGCTGCGCGTAACGGTCGCCCAGCGCGCCGATCCAGCGCTGCAGGTCGTACCGCTCCTCCACCCGGGCGCGGGCCCCGCGGGCCAGCCGCTGCCGCAGCGGCTCGTCGGCCAGGAGGGTGGAGATGGCGTCGGCGAGCGCCGCCGGGTCGATCGGCGCCACCACCCCGCTCACCCCGTCTTCCACGATCCGCCGCGCGTCGGGGTCCTTCTCGTCCGACACCACCGGCGGCACCCCGCGCTCCATCGCCTCCAGCAGCGCGTAGTTGCAGAACACCAGGTCGGAGGGGAGGACGTACACCTTGGCGCGCGCGTAGTGCGGCGCCACCTCGGCGGTGTACGGGAGGATCCGGACGCAGTCGTCCACCCCCAGCTCGGCGATCAGCGCGCGGATGCGCTGCTCGTACTGGTAGAGGTCGGCGTAGAAGCGGCCCGACTCCGCCAGCTCTCCCGAACCGCCCACCAGCCAGAAACGTACCCCCGGGTGGCGCTCGCGCACGCGGGGCGCCGCGCGCACCACCACGTCCAGGTTCCGCCACTCCTTGAAGAAGTTGAGGAAGAGGACGTGGTCGCCCTCGCGCGCGTACCCGGGCTCGGCGCCGACGGGGATGGCGTTGGTCCAGCAGAAGCGCGGCGCGCGCGGGGCGTAGCGGTCGAGCATGCGGTCCATGTACAGCTCCTTGTACACCACCAGGCTCGCCGAACGGATCATCCGCACCAGCAGCGTCTGCTGCACCCTGCTCACGCCGTAGAACACCGGCGGCCACAGCTCGCCGCGGCACACCATCACCCGCGCCACGCCGCGGGCGCGGGCGTACTCCATCATCGGGTACAGCAGCGCGAAGTGCACCGAGCTGTACACCTCCAGCACGTCGGGGCGCACCCGCTCGAAGGTGCGCACGAACTCGCGCCAGTAGCGCAGCACGGGGAGCGGGCGCGCGGCGGGGACGGGGGCGTAGTGCACGTTCAGCGGCCGCTGGCGGCGCCGCTGCAGCTCGCGGGTGATCCCGCTGCGGTCGTCCACGTAGTAGTGCGTCTCGATCCCGCGGGCGTCCTGGAGCTGGTCGTAGTGCCGCGCCAGCTTCTCGCGCACGTGCTCTTCGCCCACCACCAGGATGCGGATCGGGCCCGCGGGCGCGCTCACGCCCGCTCCGCCAGCGCCGCGGCCACCGCCTGGGCCGCGCGCCCGTCGCCGTAGGGGCTTCCCTCGCGCCCCGTGGACCCGGCGGCGGCCAGCACCGCCCCGGCCACCTCCCCGGCGTCGCGCGGCGGGACCAGGCGGTTCCACCCCAGCTCCACCAGCTCCACCCACTCGGTCTCGTCGCGCAGCGTCACGCAGGGGACGCGGTAGAAGAACGCCTCCTTCTGCACCCCGCCCGAGTCGGTGGCCACCACCGCGGCGTGCTTCTCCAGCTTCACCATGTCGAGGTAGCCGAGCGGCTCCGTCACGGTGATCCGCTCCAGCGCCGCGGCCGCGCCGGGGAGCCCGGCGGCGCGGCCGCGGGTGCGCGGGTGCAGCGGGAGAACCACGGGGAACCGCTCGGCCACCGCGGCCAGCCCCTCCAGCACGGCGGCCAGCCGGGCGGGGTCGTCGGTGTTCTCGGCGCGGTGCACGGTGGCCAGCACGTAGCCGCCGGGCTCCACCCCCAGCCGCTCCAGCACCCGGCTCTCGCGGTCGGCGGCGCCGGCGTGGTAGAGCGCGGCGTCGTACATCACGTCGCCCGACAGCCGCACCCGGCCCCCGTCGATCCCCTCGGCGCGCAGGTTGGCGACCGCGGCCTCGGTAGGCGCCAGGAGGAGGTCGGCGGCGTGGTCGGTGAGCACGCGGTTGATCTCCTCGGGCATCCGCCGGTTGAACGAGCGCAGCCCCGCCTCCACGTGCGCCACCCGCTGGTGCAGCTTGACCGCGGCCAGCGCCCCGGCCAGGGTGGAGTTGGTGTCGCCGTACACCAGCACCCAGTCGGGCTTCTCCTCCAGCAGCACCGCCTCCACCGCGCCCAGCATCCGCCCGGTCATCTCGCCGTGCCCACCCCCCGCCACCCCCAGGTGGTGCGCCGGCGCGGGGATCCCCAGCTCGGCGAAGAAGACGTCGGACATGTTGGCGTCGTGGTGCTGCCCGGTGTGCACCAGCACCTCCCGCGCGCCCGCGACGCGCGCCAGCGCGCGCGAGACCGCGGCCGCCTTGATGAACTGGGGGCGGGCCCCCAGCACCGTCACCACCTTCACGCGGCCTCCCGGGTGGCCGCGGCAGGGGGCGCGCCCACGCCGAACGCCTCCATCCAGGCGGCGAAGCTCACCAGCCGCCAGGGGAAGAACTCGAAGGGCTCGCTCCCGTCGATCATGCGGTCGAGCTTCTCCGCCGCCGAGGGGAGGATCACCCCGCGCGACACCTCCACCGCGTGGCGCACGGCGGCGCGGAAGCGCTCGGGCGCCTCGCGCCGCACCCAGGTCTCCTCGGGGGTCACGAACCCCATCTTGTCCATGCGGGTGCGCACCCGCTCGGGAAGGAGCCCCTTCATCGACTCGCGCAGCACCCGCTTGGTCACCCCGCCCGAGAGCTTGTGCTCGTCGGGGAGGCCCAGCACGAACTCCACCAGCCGGTAGTCGAGGAAGGGCACGCGCGACTCGATGGAGTGCGCCATCGAGTCGCGGTCTTCCCAGTGCAGGAGCATCTGCAGGTTGGTGGAGGTGAGCTGGGTGCGCGACAGCTCGCGCAGCGACGCCGTGGCGGCGCCGCGCTCGGCGAACGGGTCCACCGGCTCGGCGCCCAGCGCCTCCAGCGACAGCCACCCGGGGGTGAGCTGGGTGCGCGCCCCCACGCGGCGCCCCAGCGCGCGCAGCGGCGCGGGAAGGAGCATGGCCGCCACCTGCCGCGCGGCGTGCAGGGCGCCGTAGCCGTGCGCGGCGCGGGCGGCGCCCACCTCGCGCGCCAGCGCCCCCCAGCGCAGCGAGCGGAAGAGCCCCGCGAAGAGCGGGGCGAAGTACACGTGGTACCCGGCCAGCTGCTCGTCGGCGCCCTGCCCGTCGAGCATCACGGTCACGCCGTTCTGGGCCGCCAGGCGGAACACGTTCCACTGCGCGTAGATGCTGGTGGAGCCGAACGGCTCGTCCTGGTGCCAGGCCAGCGCGGGGAGCTCGTCGAAGAGCGGGTCGAGCGCGGGGTACACGTAGTGCGGCTCCACCCGCGTGGCGCGCACCACCTCGTCGATGAATGCGCGCTCGTCGTAGCGCGCCTCGTGGGCGCACGCCGAGAAGGTCTTCTGCACCCCGCCGCCGCGCTCGGCCAGCAGCGCGTCCATGGCGCAGACGATGGACGACGAGTCGAGCCCGCCCGACAGGCAGGTGCCCACCGGCACGTCGGCGCGCAGGCGCAGCCGCACGCTGTCGACCAGCAGCTCGCGGAAGCGCTCCGAGGCGTCGGCGAAGCTCCCCTCGAAGGGCGCCGGGTGGAGCTCGTACCAGCGCTGGGCGGGGAGCGGGGCGCCGGCGGGCGGGGCCGGGGCGCCCACCTCCAGCTCCATGCACTCGCCGCCGCGCAGCTGGAACACCCCCTCGAACATCGTCTCGCGCGTGTGGTCGGTCACGCGCCAGTTGAGGAAGTCGTAGGTGCGCTGGCCGTTGGGGCGCGGGCGCCACCCGGGAAGGCCGGCGAACTCCTTGATCTCCGAGGCGAAGGCCACGAAGCCGGCCGGCGACGCCCAGTAGTACAGCGGCTTGACCCCGAAGCGGTCGCGCGCCAGGAACAGCGTCCGCGCGGCGCGGTCGTACAGCGCCAGGGCGAACATCCCGTTGAAGCGCGAGAGGCACGCCTTCCCCCACTGGCGGTACGCCGCCAGGATCACCTCGGTGTCGGTGTGCGTGGCGAAGGCGTGGCCCAGCGCCTCGAGCTCGGCGCGCAGCTCCAGGTAGTTGTAGACCTCGCCGTTGTACGCGATCCACAGCCGCCCGCCGTCGTAGCTCATGGGCTGGTGCCCGGCGGGCGACACGTCGAGGATGGAGAGGCGGCGGTGCCCCAGCGCCAGCACGGCGGCGCCTTCGCCCACCCCTCGCGCGGGGGCGTACGGGAGCGCGGCCTGGTAGCAGGCGGCGGGGGTGTCGGGGCCGCCCAGCAGGCGCGGGGCGGCGGCGGGCGTGGCGAACAGCGCGTAGCCCTCGTCGTCGGGGCCGCGGTGGCGCACTGCCTGGCACATCGACCGGATCAGCCCGGCCGGGACGCCCGAGGGCGCCAGTATCGCTGCAATCCCGCACATGATCGTGGAAACGGCCGTCCGGTGCGGGCAGAGTGCCCGTTCCGAGCGGCCGGAATCTATGCCGTGGGGGGATAACCGCAAGTGCGCACGCGGGTTTCCGCCCTCCGGCACGCAGCCCGCGTGTTCATTTGTTTCCGCCACCTGGATCCGCGGGGAGGCTCGCGTAGAGCCATCAGGGTCAGCGGAAACTACCGTTGCTCTTCGGCAGCTTCGCGTGAGACCCGGGGTGCTCGGCCAGATCCGGCTGAAGCCGGAACAGCATGGGGCTCACGCAGAGCAGCAGAGCAGCAGAGAGAACACCCCGCGTCTCCTCTGCTCCTCTGCCCGATCACCGGTCTCGTGCGGGAACAAGGAGAGAAGATGAATCACGCGGAGTCAGCGGAGTTAGCGGAGTCAACGGAAAGAACGAAGCAGTTTCTCCGTTGACTCCGCTGACTCCGCGTGAAATTTCTTTCACCCCGCCGATTCCGAACCACGACCGCCGGATCGCGAGAACCACCCTCGAGGGTGTGATGTCAGGCCGGGGTGCCGTCGGCGTAGCGCCAGCTGGTGCCGTCGCTCCACACCGGGCGTGCGGTCAGCACGTCGAAGTGCTGGGTTCCCACCGCCACGGTGTTCGCGGGAGGGCGCGCCGACACGGTGCCCACGGTGCCGATCCGCACCCCGTCCTCGCCCACGATCTGCACGCCGTTGGCGGTGGCGACGCCCGAGATCGTGAAGTCGCCCACCTTTCCGTCGGTCACCACCACGCATCCGGCGATGATGCTGTTCCGGGTGCCGCCCACCAGCCGGATGTTCTGGGTGCCGTAGGCGTAGATCACCGAGCTCGTAAGCTCCGAGGCGACCCCGTCGATGAGGAAGTCGGAGCCTCCGGGGTAGCCGTTGGATTCGTTCCCCGCGGCGGGAACGGGGTGTACCAGCGACTCCGTGAGATACGCCTGCTCCAGGCGGATGTTGGAGGTCCACGTTCCACTCGTGGGGTGTGAGTGGTAATGGTGGTACTGCAGCCCCCGCAGCCGCGCGTTCAGCACGGCCAGCGACACCGGGTAGGCCTCCACCGAGCCTCCCAGGTACAGGTCGTAGGTATCGCCGATCACCTCCACGGCATACGGGGGCACCGCCGCCGGCGGCGTGAGCGTGGGGTTCTGGTTGGTCAGGTACGAGTCGATGCGTACGGACGCCGCCCCGCGGATCACCACGCACGCCTTCGCCAGCCCCACCAGGTACGAGTCGCGGTCCGCCTCGAACACGGTCATCGAGATCCCGTCGGTGGCGGTGGGCACGTAGTCGCTCACGAATCCCGCGTAGTTCTCGAGCGTGAGCACCAGGGCCGAATCGGCGCGCAGCGAGCAGCGGCGGATGCTCGACACCTCGGAGCCGCAGTTGTACAGCGCGATCGTCTGGGGCGCCCCGGAAGCGGCCGTGCCCATCCACACGTGCACGCGCTCCAGGCGGTTCATCTCCATCGCGCCGCCCGGCGTGCGGTTCCACACCACGCCGAAGGTGGAAGGAGACCCGGGCGCGGGCACGCTTCCGGATGCCACCGTCAGGATCGAGAGGTCGGCCACCGAGCTGTAGCTCGCGCCCGTCATGTCCACCACGCACTTGCCCGTGCCGGTGTTCCCCACCAGCACCGTCTGGAACATCCCGTCGCCCACCAGGTTGAGCTGGCTGCTGGTCATGTTCAGCGGCGAAGAGAGCAGGTACTTCCCGGCGGGGGCGTACACCGGCGGCGACCCGAAGGGGTACGAGCTCGCCGCCCGGGCCGCGGCGAAGGCGGCGTTGAAGGCGGGCGAGTCGTCCACGGTGCCGTCGCCACGCGCGCCGAACCGCTTCACGTTGATCACCTCGCCGCCGGCCAGCGGGCGCCACCCCGCGGGAATCGCCTGCGCGGCGCCCGCGGGCGTGTAGGCCGGCGCCTTCTCGAACACCGCGGGGCCCACCCCCGGCGCCCCCGCGGCGGGATCGTGGCGGAAGTAGAGCGACCCCGCCGGTGCGGTGCCGGTGGGCGTGGCGCCCGTGTCGTCGGGGACGTCGGAGCCGCTCAGCCAGTGCGATGCGCTCCCCGTTCCCGACGGGATCGTGACCTGGTCGTTGATCGCCATTGGATCTCTCCGCGCGTTGCAGGTGACCTGTACCGAATACCTGCCGAAAGGTAAGGGCGCGGCAGAGAGGACGGCACTACAACGGCGTGCTCATTCGAGCAGCGGGAGGCGAAGTGCGACGCGGGCGGGTGCCCGTGGTTCCGCGGTCACACGGAGGCACAGAGACACGGGGGAATGCGGGCACGTCTCTGTGTCTCTGTGTGATACCGCGTTGCAGGGCTTCGTTTGGGACGATCCGAAAGGACCGTCTCACGCAGAGCAGCAGAGCAGCAGAGAACAACCAGTCTCCTCTGCTGCTCTGCTGCTCTGCGTGAGATTCTTCGATGCTGGAACCAGCACGATGCCCGGCAACACCGTATGACTTCCGGCGATGCTGGTGCAGCAGCGGATCTTTGCGGGTTGGTGTCGGCTGGTTTTGATCCGACGACGGATGATGCGGATCTGGCATGACACGCTGGGAATGGTTCGGCGGAGTCAGCAGGAGTCGGTATCTCTGCTGGCTCCGCCTGAGATCCGGGACCGCCGGATCGCGAACCACCCTCAAGGGTGGGATGTCAGACCGTGCCGTCGGCGTATCGCCAGGTGGTGCCGTCGCTCCAGATCGGCCGGTTCGTCGCGGCGTCGTAGGACGAGGTGCCGGCCGCCACCGTCGCCGCCGCCGGCGGAGCCGATCCGAAGGTGGCCGGGCGGGCGCCGTTGGGCGCCAGGATCTGCGTTCCCCTCACGTCGGGGTTGCCGAGGATCTCGAAGGAGGCCCCGGTGTTCGGGGGCTGCGTGCCCGCGAGCGGGGAGTCGGTCAGCACCAGCGAGCCGATCAGCTGGCTGGCGCTGTCGAGGCGGATTTTCTGCGTTCCATAGACGTAGATGATAGAGCTGCCGATCACCGACTTGGTGCCGTCGATCATGAAGTCGTGGTCCGGCGCGCCCCCGTTGTAGTTCCCCGCCGGAGGGCACGGCTGCAGGGTCGAGTGCAGGACCGTGGCGCCCTCGAGGTACACATTGGAGAACCACTGCGTGTTCCCGCCCACGCCGGGCACCCCGTGCGCGTGGTAGTGGTGGTAGCGCAGGCCGCGCACGAGCGACCCGATCACCGCGAGCGAAACCGGGTACGCCTCCACCGAGCCGCCCAGGTACAGGTCGTAGGTATCGCCGATCACCTTCACCGCGTACGGGGGCACCGCCCCCGCCGGCGTGAGCGTGGGGTTCTGGTTGGTCAGGTACGAGTCGATGCGAATGCACCCCGCGCCGCGGATCAACACACATGCGTCCGCCAGGCCCACGAGATAACAGTCGCGGTCCGCCTCGAACACGGTCATCGACACCCCGGTGGGGGCGGCGGTCACGTAGTCGCTCTCCCACCCCAGGTAGCTCTCGAGCGTGAGCACCAGGGCCGAATCGGCGCGCAGCGAGCAGCGGCGGATGCTCGACACCTCGCAGCCGCAGTTGTACAGCGCGACCGTGGGGTTCTGGCCGGGAGCGGCCGTGCCCATCGACACGTGCACGCGCTCCAGGCGGTTCATCTCCATCCCGAGCACCTGACCACCACTTAC
>DASWMA010000159.1:0-2435 GCA_036399995.1 Longimicrobium sp.
CCGCGGGAACGCCGGAGTAGATGCGGTCGGCCAGCCAGGCGTCGCCCTTCTGCTCGGCCTTCACGATGGCCGCCGCGTGCACGCCGGTGCCGGTGCGGAACGCGTCCTCCCCGAACACCGGCCAGTTGTAGGCGATGGGCACCCGGCAGGCGTCCGCGGCGAGCTGCACGTACTCGTTCAGCTTCGACAGGTCCCAGTCGTGCAGCCCCAGCAGCTTGAGGTTCACCAGCAGCAGGTCCATCTCCGCGTTCCCGCAGCGCTCGCCGATCCCCAGCGCGGTTCCGTGGATGCGGTTCGCCCCCTCCTCGATCGCCGCCAGGCAGTTGGGCACCGCCAGCCCGCGGTCGCGGTGGCCGTGCCAGTCGATCTTCACGTCCTCGCCGCTGGGCTCCACGATCTCGGTGCGGACGAAGCGCACCAGCCGGCGCACGCCGTGCGGCGTGGCGTGCCCCACCGTGTCGGCCAGGCAGATGCGCCGCGCGCCGCACTCGATGGCCGCGGTGTACAGCCGCTTCAGCACCTCGGGGCGCGCCCGCGTGGTGTCTTCGGTCACGTACATCACCGGGAGGCCGTTCTTCACCGCGAAGCCCACCGCGTCTTCGGTGGCCTTCAGCATCCGCTCCAGCGTCCAGTCTTCGGCATACTGGCGGATCGGCGAGCTGCCGATGAAGGTGGCCGCCTCGATGGCGATCCCCACCCGCTGCGACACCTCGATGATCGGCTGCACGTCGGCGCGCACGGTGCGCGCGGCGCAGTTGGGCTCGATGGGAAGCCGGTGGTCCACGATCTCGCGCGCCAGCGCCTCCACGTCGCGCACCGCGCGAGGGCCCGCGCCCGGCAGGCCGATGTCGGCCGCGGCCACGCCCAGCTCGCTCATCAGGTGCAGCAGCCGGATCTTGTCCTCGATCGGCGGGTCGGTCACCGACGGCGACTGCAGCCCGTCGCGCAGCGTCTCGTCGTTCAGCTGCACCCCCTTGCGGGCGGCGTAGTCGAAGCAGCCTTCGACGCAGTTCCAGTCGTGGATCAGCTCGCTTTCCTGCATCGTTCCTCGTACGGCGGGGTGCGGCGTATGACCTTGCGGGCGGTGCCCGGCGCGGCGGGTTGAGCGCGGCTCAGGGGCGGTCGGGGCGGAATTCTAGCGGAACGGCCGTCGCGACGAAACGGGTCATGGACCCGCCCGCGGCTTCTTCCTGCGCGGCGCGTGCCGCTGCGGCTGCGCGTGGATCAGGAAAAAAAGAGCGCAGATGATGGGAAACCCCAGTCCGAAGGTGAGCAGAGGGTGATCGGCCGTGCCGGTGACCACCACGCTCAGGCAGCCGAACAGCACCACCGCCAGCGTGACCGACACGGCGGCCTGCGGCTCGCGGGGGAGCACCACGTCCCACAGCAGCGAGCGCACACGCGCGGCCGTGCCCTGGCGGGCCGGCTCACGACGGATTGGCGGTTGGGGTCTGCTCATGTGTCTACAGTAATCATTTGCGGTGATTTTGTCCACAGTGTATTTTACGCCACCGGGGACACACAAGGGACAAAGGAGCACCCGAGGGAGCGCGCACGAGAATCCACCCCGCGCACATCCCGGGGCCGCGGCTGCACGCGGCGGATGCCGGGAACCCGGCGGTGGATCTGCCCCACGTACATCGGAAACCCGCCCGGTGACCTCCGCGCGTTGACATCGTCCCCCCCGGTCCGGCATCTTCCGCGCTCGTTCCCCCGCCCCGTCACGAGATGAAATCGCTCTCCATCCCCCCTTCCCTGCTCGCGGACGCGCGGCTCAGGCCCGTGCGCGCGCTGGCGCACGAGACCGACGCCGAAACGCTGGGCGACCAGCTCGAGCTGGTGGCCATCCCCTCCCCTCCGTTCGGCGAGGAGGTGCGCGCCGCGCGGCTGCTGGAGCGCTTCCGCCAGATCGGGCTGCACCACGTGCGGCAGGACGGCGAAGGGAACGTGCTGGGGACGCTCGCCGGCACCCGCGCCGATGCCGGCCCGGTGGTGGTGGCCGCGCACCTCGACACGGTGTTCGCCGCCGAGACGGAGCTCACTCCGCGCCACGGGAATGGACGCATCTACGCCCCCGGGATCACCGACAACGCGCGCGGGCTGGCGGGGATGCTGGCCGTCGCGCGCATCCTGTCGCGCGCCGGCGTGCGGCCGCACCACCCCGTGCTCTTCGTGGGCACGGTGGGCGAAGAGGGCGCGGGCGACCTGCGCGGGGTGAAGCGGCTGTTCGGCGAGGGGGGTGACGGGGCGGGCGCGGTGGCGTTCATCGCGCTGGACGGCTCGGGGCTGCGGCGCATCGTGCACCGCGCCATCGGGTCGCTGCGGGTGCGGATCGAGGTGCGCGGCCCGGGCGGCCACTCGTGGGCCGACCGGGGGACGCCCAACCCGGTCGCCGCCCTGGGCGCGGCGGTGGCGCAGCTGGGAAAGATGACGCT
>DASWMA010000160.1:0-9978 GCA_036399995.1 Longimicrobium sp.
CGCGGGTGACCAACGACGTGGACCAGATGCGGCAGCTGGTCACCAACAACCTGGCCAAGCTGCTTTCGTCGTGCATCCAGGCGGCGTTCTACCTCACCGCGCTCTTCCTCCTTTCCTGGCGCCTCACGCTGGTGGCGCTCCTCTTCGTTCCGCTCACGGCGGGGCTGTGGGGGCGGCTGCGCAAGCGCCTGCGCCGCGGCGTGGTGCGCGTGCTCGACACCGTGGGCGAGGTCGCCAGCCACGTGCAGGAGACGGTGGGCGGGATCCGGCTGGTGAAGGCGTCGGGGGCCGAGGCGTACGAGGAGGGGCGCTTCGCGGCGCTCACCGGGCGGCACTACCGCGCGCTGGTGCGCAACGACCGCTGGCGCAAGTTCATCCCGCCCGCCACCGAGATGATCTCGGCGACCACCATCCTGGCGCTGCTCTGGTACGGCACCTGGCTGGTGCTGGGCGAGCGCTCGCTGGCGCCCAGCGAGCTGCTGGCGGCGCTCCTCTTCGCGGGGAAGCTGGCGGTGCCGGTGAAGTACATCGGCAACTACCCAGCGCAGGTGCAGCCCGGGCTGGCCGCCGCCGAGCGCGCCTTCGAGCTGGTGGACATGCCGGTGGAGGTGCTCGACCGGCCCGACGCGCGCCCCTTCCCCGGCTTCCGCGACGCGATCCGCTTCGAAAACGTGGGCTTCGCCTACACGCCGGGCGCGCCGGTGCTGCACGGGATCGACCTGGCGATCCGCCCGGGCGAGGTGATCGCGCTGGTGGGCCCGAGCGGCGGGGGGAAGAGCACGCTGGCCGACCTGGTCCCCCGCTTCCGCGACCCCACCGAGGGGCGGATCACGGTCGACGGCGTGGAGCTGCGCGACCTGCGGCTGGCCGACATCCGCGGCATCCTGGGGATCGTGACGCAGGAGACCATCCTTTTCCACGACACCGTGCGCGCCAACATCGCCTACGGCAGCCCAAACGCGCCGCAGGCCGACGTGGAAGCCGCCGCGCGCGCCGCCAACGCGCACGAGTTCATCCAGGCGCTGCCGCAGGGGTACGACACCGTGTTGGGCGAGAAGGGGACGCGGCTCTCCGGCGGCCAGCGCCAGCGCATCGCCATCGCCCGCGCGCTGCTGCGCAACCCGCCGCTGCTGATCCTGGACGAGGCCACCAGCGCGCTCGACACCGAGAGCGAGCGGCTGGTGCAGCAGGCGATCGACCAGGTGATGGCGCACCGCGCGGTGCTGGTGATCGCGCACCGCCTCTCCACCGTCCGCCGCGCCGACCAGATCGTGGTGATGGACGGGGGCCGGATCGTGGAGCGCGGCACGCACGACGAGCTGCTGCGCCTGAACGGCGTGTACCGCCGCCTGCACGACCTGCAGTTCGCCGTGGAAGACCTCCCCTTCGTCCGCGGCGAGGGTGCCGGAGAGCCGTCGTCGCTGAAGGACGCGGCTGCGTGAGCCGATCGAGCAGCATCATCGCCTGACCCTGAGCCCGCCGTGTGGCGGATCGTTCCGAACCCCGAAGAGCCGACCGATAGATGAACGTCCCGTTGCTGGACCTCAAGGAGCAGTACCACGCGATCGCCGATGACGTGATGCGCGCGGTGCAGTCGGTGATCGAAGACCAGCGCTTCATCCTGGGCCCCGTGGTGGACGAGTTCGAGCACCAGGTGGAGGCGCTGCTGGGGGTGAAGCATGCCGTGGGCAACGCCAGCGGCACCGACGCCATCCTGCTGGCGCTGCGTGCCTTCGACTGCACGGGGGCGGAGGTGGTGACCACGCCCTTCACCTTCTTCGCCACCGCGGGCACCATCCACAACGTGGGCGCGCGGCCGGTGTTCGCCGACATCGACCCCGGCACCTTCAACCTGGACCCGCAGGCCGCCGAGGCGGCGGTCACCGAGCGCACCCGCGCCGTGATCCCGGTGCACCTCTTCGGGCAGATGGCCGACATGACGGCCTTCCGCGCGCTGGGCGACCGCCGCGGCATCGCCATCATCGAAGACGCGGCGCAGGCGATCGGCGCGCGCCAGCAGACGGCGGACGGGGAGTGGATCACCACGGGGACGCTGGGCGACGCGTGCACCTTCTCCTTCTTCCCCACCAAGAACCTGGGCGCCTACGGCGACGCGGGGATGACGGTGACCAACGACCTCGCCACCGCCGAGCGGCTGCGCAAGCTGCGCGTGCACGGCGGCCGGCAGATGTACCACCACGAGGAGGTCGGCTACAACTCGCGGCTCGACGCGCTGCAGGCCGCGGTGCTCTCGGCCAAGCTGCCGCACCTGGCCGGCTGGAGCGCCGCCCGCCGCGCGCACGCCGCCTTCTACGACCAGGCGCTGGCCGGCATCGACGGCCTGGTGACGCCGCCGGTGCACCCGGGAAGCGAGAGCATCGTCAACCAGTACACGGTGCGCGTGCCGGGCGGGAAGCGCGACGCGCTGCGCGAGCACCTGACCGCGAAGGGCGTGGGCTGCGCGGTCTACTATCCCGTGCCGCTGCACCTGCAGGAGTGCTTCGCGTACCTGGGCTACACCCGGGGTCAGTTCCCCGAGAGCGAGCGGGCGTGCGAAGAGGTGCTGTCGCTTCCCGTGTACCCCGAGCTGAGGCAGGACCAGCTCGACTACGTGGTCGACACGGTCCGCGCCTTCTTCGGCGCGTGACGCGCGCGGTCGACGGGATCCACCCGCCGAGGTAGAGCCGGGATGCACGTGGTGGCGCACAACGGGGCCCGCATCTGGGGCGGCGCCGAGCGCGCCACCGCGCTGCTGCTGGCGGGGCTGCAGGGGCGCGGCCACCGCGTGCTCCTCCTCTGCAACGACGAGATGGTGGCGCGCCGCGCCGGCGAGCTCGGCGTCCCCACCGAGATCCTGCCGCTGGGCGGCGACGGGATGCTTCCGCACGCGTTCCGTCTCGCCCGCCGCCTCCGGCAGCTGCGCCCGGACGCGTTCATCATCGGCACCTACAAGAAGCTGTTCCTGGCCGCGCTGGGCGCGCGGCTGGCGCGGGTGCCGCGGGTGGTCGCGCGGGTGGGGCTGGAGACGGACACGCCGCGCAGCGCCAAGTACCGCTTCTCCCTTCCCCGCTGGGTTCACGCCGTGGCCGTCAACGCCCGCCGGATGCGCCCCGCCTTCGCCGAGCTCCCCGGCTTCTCCCCCGATCGTGTGGTGGTGATCCACAACGGCGTCGCCGCCCCGGTCCGCCGCCAGCCAGCCAGAGCCGTGCGGGCCGCGCTCGGCATCGCGCCGGACGCCGCGGTGGTCGGCGCCGTCGCGCGGCTGGCGGCGCAGAAACGGTTCGACCGCCTCCTGCGCGCCGTCGCGCAGCTCCCGGACGTGCACTGCATCCTTGCGGGGGACGGCGAAGAACGGCCGGCGCTGGAAGCACTCGCGGCGGAGCTCGGGATCGCGCCCCGCGTGCACTTCCTCGGCAGCCGCGACGACGCGGGCGACGTGCTGGACGCGCTCGACCTGTTCGTCGTCTCGTCCGACCGCGAAGGGCTCTCGAACTCGATGCTCGAAGCGCTCGCGGCCGGCGTGCCCGTGGTCAGCACCCCCGTGAGCGGCGCCGACGACGCGCTGGAGCCGCTCCCCGAGGGCGCCGTGCCGGGCGAGATCGTGGGGTTCTCGGACGACGAGATCGCCGCGGCGCTCCGCCGCCTGCTCGCCGACCCCGCGCGGCGCCGGGAGATGGCGGAGGCGGCGCGGAGGCGCGCGAGCGAGCGGTTCAGCATGGACGCGATGCTGGCGCGGTGGGAGGCGCTGCTGGCCGGAGAACCGGTTCCGGAGACCCGATGAAGCTGGTGATCCAGAACGGCAGCCGTGTGTGGGGCGGCAACGAGAAGTGGCTGGCGACGCTGTCGGCGGGGCTGGTCGCGCGCGGCCACCAGGTCGTCGTTTCGTGCCCCCCCGGCGCCGTGAGCGAAGGGCTGGCGCGGATGGCGATCCCCACCGTCTCCGTCCGCCCCCGCGGGATGCTCGACCTGGCCAGCGGGATCGCGTTCGCGCGGTGGCTGCGGCGGGAAAACGCGGACGCGCTGCTGCTGACCTCGTGGCGGCCGCTGTCGTGGGCGGCGTGGGCCGGGCGCCGCGCGGGCGTTCCGCGGACCGTGGTACGGCTGGGGATCGTGCGCCCCTTCCCCGCCCGCGGCGGCCGCGCGCACGCCTTCCGCCGGTGGGTGGACGCGATGATCGTGAACTCCACCGAGATCCGCGACGTCTGGCTCCGCTCCGCGCCCGGCTACCCGCCGGAGCGGATCAACGTGGTGATGAACGGTCTGCACACGCGCGACCACCTGCGCCCCGCGCTGCGCGACCGCCTGCGCGCGGAGCTGGGGATCGCGCCGGACACGCTGCTGATCGGCGGCGCGGGGCACCTGGCGCAGCGGAAAGGCTTCGACCTGCTCCTGCGCGCCTTCGCGTCGGCGAACCTCCCCGACGCGCGGGTGGTGATCGCGGGCGGCGGCGACTACCTGTCGGAGCTCCAGGCGCTCGCGGCGGAGCTGGGTGTCACTGCCCGCGTTCACTTCCTGGGGCACAGGGACGACGGACCCGACGTGATCGCCGGATGCGACCTGTTCGTGCTGGGCAGCCGCAACGAGGGGATGGCGAACGTGATGCTCGAAGCGATGGCCGCGGGCGTGCCCGTGATCGCCACCGACGTGAGCGGCGTCCGCCGCGCGCTCGGCGAGGAGCCCGGCACCCCCGCCGCCGGCTGGATCGTCCCGCCGGACGACGTGGGAGCGATGGCGGACGCGCTGCGGGACGTCGCCGCCGCCTTCGCTTCCGCTCCCGAGCGGATGGCCGAGCGGACGGACGAGGCGCTGCGGCGCGTGCGCGAGCGCTTCGGGGTGGAGCGGATGGTGAGCGAGTGCGAGGCGATCCTGTTCGGCCCCGCGCCGGCTCCGCCGCGCTGACCGTGTCCGAGCTCCGCTACCCCGCGCGCCACGTCTGCATCGTCCTCCTCACCGGCCTGGGCGACGTGGTGAACGGCCTGCCGCTGGCCAACGCGCTCAAGGACGACGACCCGGAGCGGAAGATCACGTGGGTGGTGGAGCCGATGCCCGCACCGCTGCTGGAGGGGCATCCTTCCATCGACCGGGTGGTGGTCTACCGGAAGAAGGAGGGGCTGCGCGGCATCCGCCGGCTGGCGCGTGATCTCGCGGCGGGCGAGCGGATCGACCTGACGCTCAACCTGAACGTCTACACCAAGAGCGTGTGGCCCACGCTGCTGTCGCGTGCACCGCACCGGCTGGGCTTCGACCGCGCCCGCACCTTCGAGGGCGTCTGGCTGGCCGCGAACCACCGCCTGGACCCGCGGCCGCGCGCCCACACCGCCGACATGTTCCTTGAGTTCGCGGAGCACCTGGCCCTGCCGGTGCCCCGGCCCGAGTGGCGCATCGCGCTCACGGCGGAGGAGCGCGCGGCGCAGGCGGAGTTCTTCGCCCCGTTCGGCGGCCGGCCGGTGGCGACCATCGTCCCCGCCTCGGCCAACGCGAAGAAGGACTGGCTCCCCGGGCGCTGGGCCGCCGTCGCCGACGCGCTGGCGCACGACTTCGGCTGCCACGTGGTGCTGGCGGGCGGCCCCGGCGAGCGCGAACAGAGCATCGCGCGGGAGATCGTGGAGCGCTCGTCGGCGCCGATCACCTGGGCGCTGGGCGACTCGATCCGCCGCCTCACCTGGATCGTTGCGGGAAGCTCGCTGGTGCTCGCGCCCGACACGGGGCCGGTGCACATCGCGCGGGCGTTGGAGGTGCCGGTGATCGGGCTGTACGGCCACACCAACCCGTGGCGCGTGGGGCCGTGGCGGAAGTACGACGACCTCTGGGTCGATCGCTACACCGAGCACGGCGACCCTCCCGACCCGTCCAACTTTACGCCGAAGCTGGGCCGCATGGAGCAGATCGCGGTTGCGGACGTGGTGGAGAAGATCGCCCGCGCCTCGAAGCTGTACATCCAATCGGGCCGGCCGCGGATTTCCTGAGCCACCCCCGCGTCTTGCCGCCCGTGACGCCGCCACGGAAACGACTTCCGAGGCGGCGTTCTTCTTTGGGATCATCGGTGGATGCGAGCAGCGACCGCTCTGTATCAACACAAACGTTGACTGTTCACTTTGTTCATGACATCTTGGGGTGGGCGAGGTGGGGGACTTGAAAACTATGATACGGGGTGTTATGCTTCTGATGCCGGGGGTGGGGCAGTACCTCGAGTTCGTGTTCCTGCCGTCGTTCGAGCGTAGCGCGGCAGGGGTTCTTTCGGATCACGACCTCCGCGAGCTCGAGCTTGCGCTGATCGAGAACCCGCGCGAGGGGGCGGTGGTCGCCGGCACGGGCGGGGTGCGCAAGGTGCGCCTTGCGCTGCCGGGGCGGGGCAAGCGCGGGAGCACGCGGGTGATCTACCTGTACGTGGAGCTGCGCCAGAAGATCTACCTTCTGCTCTGCTATCCCAAGAACGAGCAGGGAGACCTTACGCCCGAGCAGAAGCGGCGCATCCGCGAGCTGGTGGGCATTCTGCAACGAGAGGAGCAACCATGAGCACCGAAAACGAGGTGGGCTTCGGCGACGCGCTGATCGGCGCGCTCGAAGAGGCGGTGGCGCACGAGCGCGGCGAGCTGGCCGGCGCCCGCGTGAACCGGGTGGCGATCACCGCCCGACACGCGCGGGTGCCGCCGCCGCCCGCCTACACGCCCGAGCAGATCCGCCAGATCCGGCACGCGCTGTCGATGTCGCAGCAGGTGTTCGCCGACCTGCTGAACGCCAGCGCCAGCGCGGTGCGTGCGTGGGAGCAGGGTGCCCGCGAGCCCGACGGGCCCACGCGGCGCCTGCTGCAGGTGGCCGCGCTGAACCCCGATGCGCTGACGGACACGGCGGACGGGATCGAGCAGTACCGCCGCCCGCGAACGCCGCTGCTGATGGTGGCCGAACCGCGGCCCGCCCCCTACGGCGCTCCGCGGCCCAACCCGAAGTGACGAAGCCCCGTTCCGGATGGACGGGGCTTCGGCTTTCTGTCGCTGGCGGGGACCGGCTTACCGGAAGCGGAGCTGCATGGCCCGGTAGTCCAGCGTCATCTCGGCGAAGGTGGCGATCACGTCCTGCCCGATGTCGCCGTCGGCGTACTCGGAGCGCTGCGAGGCGGGCTGGGTGCTGACCGCCACCTGTGGCAGCGTGGCCGCGGCGCTGCCCACGGTGATCGCCACCGGGCCGATGTACCAGGCGGGGAGCGACTGCGAGCCGCCCGCGCCGCCCAGCCGCAGCGTGGTGGCGCGCCCCGCCTCCACCGCCGCGCGGTTGCGCCGGTAGTAGGGCGGGAAGAGCTGCGTGCCACGCGCGCCCGTGTCCAGCCCCAGCAGCAGCGGCTCCCCGCCGATCTCGCCGCGCACCAGGTTGTCGAGGCCGTCGAGGCACAGGTTGGGCTCGCCGTTCGCCGCGGCCGCGGCGGGGCGTGCCGCGGCGCGCAGGCGGCCGTCGCGGGTGAGCGTGACCTGGCCCAGCGCGTGGATCACCGGGTGGCCCACGATGCCGCGGATGCGGTAGCCGATCTGCGGGAACGAGAGCGCCGAGTCCGGAAGCACCAGGAAGACCACGTTCCGCACCGTCGCGCCGCCGATGCGCAGCTCGGGGGCGACCGCCAGGCGCGCCGCCGCACGGGCGCTGGTGGCGGTGCCCACACGGATGGTGCGGTCGATGATGCGGAAGCCGAGCTCCCGCGCCACCGACTCGCTGACCGTGGACAGGTTTGCGCCGGTGTCGAAGACGAAGCTTTCCTGCTTCCCCGCGGCTTCCACCGGCACGTTCATCAGGTTGGCGCGGTCGCGCGTAAGCGGCACGTCCACGTCGCCGGCGAAGGCGAGGGTCTGCGCGGGCACGTCGCGGAGCGCGTCGAAGACGGCGGCGTTGTTGGCCATGTCGCCGCGCGTGCTGTCGGTGGTGGCGGCGGCCACGCGGGCGTAGGCGTCGGCCGCCTCGGCGTAGCGATATTCGCGCACCAGCACGTCGCCGAGGAGCTGCTCGGCGGCCCTGCGGTGCTTCGCGTCCGTGCGGGCGGCCTCGGAGGCGAGGTAGCGGCGCAGCTCGGCGACGGCGTCGTTCCGGCTGAACGCGGCCGCCACCCAGCCGCGGTAGAAGGCGAGCTCGTTCGACGAGTTCGCGGGCGCGAGCTTGAGCGCGTCGCGCGCGGCGAAGCAGTCGTGGCGTTCGTACATCGCGGCGAGCCGTGCCGCGGCGGGTGCCTGCGCGTGCAGCGGCGCGGCGCCCGCCGCCATGGCGGCGGCGAAGAACGCGGCCGTGTATGTGGAGCGGCTCATGGTGAGCGTGGTGGTTGAAGGTTCGATCGACGGAGAACGAGACGCGGGCCCCGAAAGCAGCCGCCGGGACCCGCGTTTCCGTACTCTTTCGCCCGCCGGCCGGTTTCAGCTCGCGGCGGTGAGCCGCTTCACGATGGCGTCGCCGGCCGCCTGCGTGCCCAGGGTGCCACCCACGTCGCCCGTGGTCTCGCCGGCCACGATGCACTCGCGAACGGCGTTCTCCAACCGGTCGTCGGCCGCGGGGTGGCCCAGGTGGCGCAGCATCAGCGCCGAGGTGAGCACGGCGGCGAAGGGGTTGGCCTTGTCCTGCCCGGCGATGTCGGGGGCGGAGCCGTGCACGGGCTCGAACATCGACACGCGGCCGGGGTGGATGTTGCCCGACGCGGTGAGCCCCAGCCCCCCCGCGATCCCCGCGCCCAGGTCGGAGAGGATGTCGCCGAAGAGGTTGCCGGTGACGATCACCTGGTAGCGCTCGGGGCGGCGCACCAGGTCCATCGCCAGCATGTCCACGTACAGCGCCTCGGTCTCGATGCCGGGGTACTCGGCCGACACCTGCTTGAACACGCGGCGCCAGAGCCCGCCGGCGCTCTCCATGGCGTTGGCCTTGTCGCTCATGGTCACGCGGCCCAGCCCGTGGGCCTTCGCATAGTCGAACGCCGCGCGGATGATGCGCTCCACGCCCTTGCGCGTGTTCACGTCTTCCTGGATCGCCACCTCGTCGGGGGTGCCCTGCTTGAAGGTGCCGCCCATTCCCACGTACACGCCCTCGGTGTTCTCGCGGAAGATCACGAAGTCGATGTCGCGCTCGCCCTTGCTCTTGAGCGGCGTCAGGCGCTCGTGGTACAGCCGGACCGGGCGGAAGTTGATGAACAGGTCGAGCCGGAAGCGCATCCCCAGCAGGATCTGCCGCGCGTGCTCGTTGCCGGGAACGCGCGGGTCGCCCAGCGCGCCCACGAGGATCGCCTGGTAGTTCGCTTCGAGGTCGGCGAACTCGGCGTCGGTGATGGTCTGGCCGGTCTCGAGGTAGCGGTCGGCGCCGTGCGGCCACTCCACCAGGTCGAGCTCGGGGCCGCCGTGCGCCTGCAGCGCGCGGAGCACCTTCACCGCCTCGCGCGTCACTTCCTTGCCGACGCCGTCGCCGGGTATCACCGCAATCCGCGCCATGTGCCTGTTGCCGTTCGTGTTGGATTCAGGGTGGATCAGGAAGGGCGGGAAGATACCGGCGGCGCCGGAAGCGCGCTAGAAATCGGTGGAGAAGCGGCGACGATGCGTGGAGACGGGCGCTCACGCGGCCGCGGCGGGCCCCCTCCCCCCGGCCCCCTCACCCCGCTCCGCGGGGGAGGGGGAGCACTTCGCGCGTTTCCGATGACCCGTGGGTTGTCCGATTGTCTATCTCGCTCGACCGCGTGAGGGATGCGCGCCCGGAGGGCCGGGACGGCGCCGCGCCTGCTGGACATCGAGGGTCGGGTGGATGGCTTGCGCGGCGGTGGCCCGGCGCGGTTGGCAACGGCGGTATCGTTGCCTACCGCGCGCGCAGCCCGGTTTGGCGCCCCAGCGCCAAACACGCCCAAGAACGGCAGTACGGAAAGTACGGAGTACGACGTGCGAAGGTGCGTCGACCCGTCCGGAGGAACCGTCAGCGGGCGAGCGAGGCGGTGTATTCGGACACGGTGCGGACCTGCTGGTCGGTCCA
>DASWMA010000161.1:0-6999 GCA_036399995.1 Longimicrobium sp.
GTTCTACTCCGCTTCTCCGTGTGACCTCAACGGTGCCGGTCCAAAAGCTGTATGTCGGATGTTGGATGAGAAACGGGCCGCCTCCCCGGCTGGGAAGGCGGCCCGTTGGTCACTTCGGCCGGCGGCGGCTCAGAGCCGGATGTTCACGCCGATGTCGATGGCGAAGTAGGTCACGTCGATGCTCTCGGGACCCTCTTCCACGTCTTCCACCTCGAACTTCGCCTCGTGCATGCGGTAGCGCACGCCGGGGGTCAGCGAGACGCGCGGCGAGAGCGGCACCGCGATCCCGGCGCCCGCCTCGAAGCCCAGCCCCCACTCCGAGTCCACGTCGATGGTGGTGGTGCCGTCACCGATCGACACGGTGGAGCGGTTCACCAGCAGGCCGCCCTCCAGCCAGGGCTGCACCGAGCCCAGCGTGGAGAACGAGAAGCGGGCGCCCGCGCGCAGGCCGTTGTCCGCGATGCCGAACTCGATCTCCTCGTCGTCGAGCTCTTCGTCGGTGCCGAACTCGAAGTGGTCGAAGCCGGCGTACAGGTCGACGCTCGGCGCGACGGCGTAGCGGACGGTGGCGCCCAGCCCCCAGCCGGTGCTGACGCCCTCGTCGAAGTCACCCGTGGGGATGGCGGCGCCGCCGCGCACCTCGATGGTGATCGGCAGCGTGCTCTGCGCGCTGGCGGTGGTGGCCAGCACGGCGCTCAGCACGAGCGCCGGAGCCAGCAGTCTCCGGATTGCAGTCATGATGGTGGTGTACAGTGTGGGTGGGATCCAGACCGATTGGCGGGACGTTTCCGGCCGGGGTGGCGGGAAGGGTGGACCGTCCCGGCAGCGACATTCTGCCAGCCCGGCGGCTGCTTCGCAAGCCGGGCGACGGAATGCACGAGCGTGTATCACGGATGACCTCCATTTGTTCCCGCGGATCTTCAGGTGGGCGGAAACTTCTGGTCCGCGGCGGGCGTAGATTCGGCAGGATCCACGGTTCCGCTTCTCCCCGACCTCCCGCGAATGTCCACAGCACAGGCCCCGTCGTCGTCCACCCCCGCGCTGCCGAAAGGCGACGGCCGCGGCGAGCTGCCCGAGCGCCCGCCGGTGGCGTGGGGCGTGATCGGCGTGCTGGCGGTGGTGAAGCTGGCGCTGCACCTGGCCACCAACGCCCTCACCCCCTACGGCGTGCACCGCGACGAGCTGCTGTACCTGGCCATGGGCCGCCGGCTGCAGCTGTGGGGGATGGACTTCCCGCCGCTGATCGCCATCCTGGCCGAGGCCCAGCGCGCCGCCTTCGGCGATTCGCTCCTCTCCATCCGTTCCGCCTCCGCCCTGGCCGGAACGCTGCTGGTGGTGCTGGCCGCGCTGATCGCCCGCGAGGTGGGCGGCGGCCGCTTCGCGCAGGGCGCCGCGGCGGTGGGGATGCTCACCGGCGTGCTCTGGCAGCGCTCGGGCGGCCTCTTCCAGCCGGTGGTGTTCGACCAGCTCTGGTGGACGCTGGCGCTGTTCGCGCTGCTGCGCCTGTGCCGCACCCGCAACCCGCGCTGGTGGCTGGCCGTGGGCGCGGCGTGCGGGCTGGGGCTGCTCACCAAGTTCAGCATCCTCTTCTTCGCCGCGGCGCTGTTCGGCGCGCTGCTGCTGACCCGGCACCGGTGGTGGCTGGCCACCGCGTGGCCGTGGGCGGCGCTGGCGATCGCGCTGGCCATCGGCAGCCCGAGCATCGTGGGGCAGGTGCGGCTGGGCTTTCCCGTGGCCGGATCGATGGAAGGGCTGCAGGAGAGCCAGCTGGCGCACGTGGCTTATGCCGACTTCCTGCTGGGGCAGGTGCTGATGATCGGCCCCGCCATCCTCCTCGCCCTCGCCGGCGCGTGGTCGCTGCTGGCGGGAAGGGCGCGGGTGTTCCGCGTGGCGGGGTGGGCGTGCGTGCTGGCGGTGGCGATCCTGAGGGTGCTGCACGGGAAGGCGTACTACGCCGGGCCCGTGTACCCCGCGCTGATCGGCGCGGGCGCCGCCGCGCTGGGGGCGCTGCGGGTGCGCTTCGCCGCGCCGGTGCTGCGGTGGGGCGCGGTGGCGGCCATGCTGGCGGGCGGGCTCTTCCTCCTTCCCGTGGGCGTGCCGATCCTTCCGCCGGTGCAGATGGCGGCGTACACGCGCGCCGCCGGGCTGGCCGAGGTGAACCGCAACAACCGCGGCGAGATGGACCGGCTCCCGCAGGACTACGCCGACATGCTGCCGTGGGAGGCGCAGGTGGCCGAGCTCGCCCGCGTGTACCGCAAGCTGCCGCCCGAGAAGCGCGCGAAGGCCGTGATCTTCCCCGGCAACTACGGCCAGGCGGGCGCCATCGACTTCTACGGCCCGAAGTACGGCCTGCCGCCCGCGGTGAGCGACGCGGGAACGTACTGGTTCTTCGGCCCCGGACGGCTCCCGGGCGAGGTGCTGATCACCATCGGCAAGCCGGACGAGGATCTGCGCCCGTTCTACGCCACCGTCACGCGCTACGGGTGGCTGCACAACCCGTGGTGGGTGAGCGAAGAGCGCGACAACACCATCTACGTGGCCGAGGGGCCGAAGACCACGCTGCAGGCGCTCTGGCCGCGGCTCGCGGGGAAGCAGTAGGGGCCTCGTCTCGAATCCGGAATCTCACCTGCCGCCCGGAGACTGCTGGAAGTCACACGGAGCAACGGAGGAAACGGAGAACTTCATCGCGGTTCCTCCGTTTCCTCCGTTGCTCCGTGTGACCCATCAGCGATGCTGGTCCAGCAACGTGTTTGCGGATCTGGTGTCACCTGTCGGCAGACGACCGCCGGGTGGCTTTTGAAGGACGGAACCCGCTGATATTTTCGACTCCGCCACGTTCCATTCACCGCCGCACGAGGGAGGACGGAGATGAAGAAGGTGAAGCTGTCGCTGTGCGACCTGTCGGTGGAGTCGTTCCAGACCGATGGGCCGCGAGGAGGCCCACAGGGGACCGTGCGTGCGCAGGGAAAGTCGTACTTCCCGGAGGAATGCACGTGGTACGGACCGATGTGCGGCACCACCGCGGCGCCGGGCGAGCTCTGCGCCTGCATCCAGCAGTCCGTCAACACCTGCGAAACCGACGGGGCGTGCTACTGCCCGCCCACGCCGTACTGCTGACCCGCGGCCGGTCCACAGCGCGCCGGCAGCGATGCCGGCGCGTTCGGCCACCTGTCCTTACCCGCCGCCGCTCTGCTCCCATGCGGGCGTGTCGCTTGCCGAATCCCCCGCGCTCGTGTCCGGTTTCGATCACCCGTGGACGGAGCGTGGATCATGAACAATCGCGGCGCGTCGCCTCTCCGGATCATCGTTTCGGCCGCCGCCGTGCTGGTGGCGTTCGTGTTCATCTTCTTCGGGCAGCTCTACCTTGCCCTTGCGATCCTGGCGTTCGGGGTGATATTCGGCGCCGCGGCGCTGTTCTCGCGCGTCCGCACGCCAACCGACTGACCGACGAGCCGAGACGAATGCCCCGTATCCAGCTTCTGCACCTGGCCCACGCCCGCTCGGGCGACAAGGGCGACACCGGCAACGTGGGCGTGATCGCCCTGCGCCCCGAGTTCTACCCGGTGCTGGTGGAGCAGCTCACCAGCGAGCGTGTGAAGGCGCACTTCGAGGGGCTGGTGCTGGGCCCCGTGGAGCGCTTCGAGCTTCCCAACCTCGAGGCGCTCAACTTCCTCCTCCACAACGCGCTGGGCGGCGGCGGCACGGTGTCGCTCAAGACCGACGCGCAGGGGAAGGTGCTCTCCACCGCCATGCTGCGGATGGAGATCGAGGTGCCCGACGAGATCGCCGCGCTGGCCGGAAACGGGCCGTCGGGCTCGTGAGCCAGGCCGAGCCGCTGCTGGTTCGCCGCGAGGGCGCGGTGGCCCGCCTGGTGATGAACCGGCCCGACAAGCGCAACGCCCTGAACGCCGAGCTGATCGCCGCCCTCAAGGCCGCCCTCCGCCAGGCCGACGCCGACCGCGACGTGCGCGTGGTGGCGCTGGAGGGGGCGGGGAAGGACTTCTGCTCGGGCGCCGACCTGTCGGCGCTGCGGAAGATCGCGGGCGCCGGGGCGATGGAGAACCTGGAAGACGTGGACGAGCTCGCCGAGCTGTTCGCGCTGCCGCGGCGGATGCGGAAGCCGGTGGTGGCCCTGGTCCGAGGCCGCGCGCTGGCCGGCGGGTGCGGGCTGGCGACCGCGTGCGACATGGTGCTCGCCGCCGAGTCGGCGCAGCTGGGCTACCCCGAGGTGCGCATCGGCTTCGTGCCGGCCATGGTGATGGCCATCCTGCGCCGCAACGTGGGCGAGAAGCGGGCGTTCGAGCTGATCGTCCGCGGCCACCCGGTGTCGGCGGCACAGGCCGAGCGGATCGGCCTGGTGAACCACGTGTTCGCCGACGACGCGTTCGACGCCGAGGCCGCGGCGGTGCTCGAAGACCTGGCCGGGCGCAGCGCGAGCGCCGTGGAGCTCAGCAAGCGGCTGCTGTACAACAGCGACGGGATGACCTTCGACGCCGCCATCCGCGCCGGCGCCGACGTGAACGTGGTGGCGCGCATGACCGACGACATGCAGGCCGGCGTGGCCCGCTTCCTGGAACGCGACGGCGGGGCCAGGGGCTGATGGTGATGGTTTCGCGGCGGCGCGGCCCCGGGCGCTTCCTGGACTGGAAGCTGCGGCTGTTCATGATCGCGGGCGTGCTGCTGCTGGTGGGGATGACGCGGCAGGTCGACCTGCTGGTGGGGATCGCCATCGCCCTGCTCGTCGTCGCCTTCGTCCTGCGCTTCTTCGAGGGCGAGAAGGCCGAGGAAACGCCCGCGGACGACGAGGAGTTCGATGAAGACGAGGAGCTCGCGGCCGAGCTCCCGGCGTCCCCCGACCCTCGCAATCCCGGTCAGGCGGCGGAACGGATGCGGGAGGAGCCGCGCCGGACGATGGATTGATCCCGATCCGCAGCGATCGGCCCCGCGGCCGGCCTCATCTGGGGTCACACGGAGGCACAGAGACACAGAGAAGCTCGAGCTGTTTCTCTGTGCCTCTGTGGCTCTGTGTGGCCCATCAGCGATCCTGGCCCGCAACGGGATTTCCGGATCAGCGATGAGTCGCCGGGATCGTCCGGGTCAAGCGAAAGATGCCGCCGCGACGCACCGATGCGCCGCGGCGGTCTGCGTTCGGGGATCGGGCTCACCTGCTCTGGCAGCGCACGCTCACCGGCAGTCCGCAGCCGCAGCGAGCACGTTGTAAAGCCTCACAAAGTGCGTGAGCCATCGCAGGTAAGCTGCATGGATCAAACAACATGCATGTTGTTGTCCGAGAAACGGTCCAGGCGGTGAATCGAGGTCGGCGGGTGAGTCTCAACGAGGGCGGGGCGGCCGGGAGTCCGGGCTCTTCTGCTTGGGCGCCACGGGGCGAGCCCAGACCGCGGACGGCCTCCCGCGCCTCCGGTGGTGGTGCGCCGCGGGAGCCGGTGCGGCTTCCTGGCCGTCGGGCTCGCCGGCCGGCTCCGTGCACGCCGGGTCACGCGGCGCCGCGGGCTGCGACGCGGGAAACGGAAGCGCGGCCGAGGCACGGATCACGTCGGCCAGGGCGACGGTCTCGGGGTCGGGGTGGCCGCCCACCTCGTAGGTCAGCCAGCGCGCGAACTCGCGGAAGTGGCGCAGCGCCAGGTTGCGCTCTCCGCGCTCCAGCAGCGCGCGCATCACCCGCCGGTGCCCGCCCTCCCACTCGCGGTCGATCTGCACCGACCGCTCGCCGATGCGCAGGGCGCGGCTCCAGTCCCTGCCACGCTCGGCGCGCTCGCCGGCGCGATCCAGCCAGCGCACCGACGCCCGGCGCAGCTCGGCGCGTCGGGCGTCGGCCCAGGCGCTGAACTCCTCGGAGCCGAAGCCCGCCTCGAACCCCTCGAGGAACGGCCCCTCGTAGATCGTGAGCAGCTCGTCGAGCCGTTCGTCTCCCTCCAGCAGCAGCTGCGCGTCGCAGGCGGCCGCGCCCGTCCACCGCACCGTGTCGCGCTCCATGCACAGCGCGCCCCGGCCCACCCCCGCGGCCGCGCGCCGCAGCGCCTGCGTCAGCGAGTGCCGCGCCTTCTCCTCGGTGCTTTCACCCCACAGCAGCGCGGCCAGGTGCGAGCGCGAGAAGGGCCGGTCGCCCTCCACGCACAGGTAGGCCAGCAACGCCAGGTCCTTGCGCCGCAGCCCTTCCACCACCGAGCTGTCGCGCCGGCGCAGCACCGGGTGGCCCAGGGTGCGGAGGAAGGTGCCGTCGCCCGGCGCCATGTCCTTACCGGCCTCAAATAATAACCCAAAAGTAGCTCCCATGCCTCCCTGGCCTCCTGTCTCAGGCCCCCGCCTTCATCGCCCACGGCGGGGTGCAACCGCCATTCCCTTCAGGTGCATGCAGTCAACGTTGCGGGCGGCTCCCGCGTAAGTGTGCGTGCGGCGTGCGGATGCGGTGCGAGGTGCGTGCGGGGCGCCGTGTATCGTTCAACTCACCAACCGCCCGCCGTCCCTGGCGGGTTCACACACCGCACTCCGCTGGAGCATCCTCATGCGCAGGTCCACCATCCTCGCCGTCCTCGCCCTGGCCGCCTCCCTCTCCTTCGCCGCCGCCTGCTCCACCCCCGGCCCCACCGAGGCGCGCCGCACCACCCCCACCGCTCGCCATGACGGCGACCCCGCCGATTCCACCAAGAAGTGCGGCGGGATGATCGGCTCCGGAACGGCCACCTGCTAGCCCTCCGGGCCTGCGGAGACCGCCACGCGGCGGCTGCCCGGTTGGGTGGCCGCCGCGTACTGATTGGACGGACGCACCGGACGGACTTCCCCGGCCCGCAGGGCCGTGCCGCAAAACAGTTGCGCAGCTTCGGTGACCGGTCGACGGGGAGGAGAAACGTCATCCTGAAGGCGGATCGGGGAAACAAGGGGAACGAAGGTCTGTCGGCACCGCTGCACACGGCAGTGAACCCGCCGGCTCTCGCGGCGCCCGAATGATGGGGTGCCGCGGTCAATCATGAATCAACCCTT
>DASWMA010000162.1:0-25734 GCA_036399995.1 Longimicrobium sp.
GTTGTCGCGATGCCTTTCGGGATGCGGATGGGTCCGCGAATCGTGCCGGCGTCGGCTTGCAGTCCGCGAAGGCGGACTTCCCGCGGTTCCAGCGGCGGGTTTCAACCCGCCGATCCATCGGTGGAATGCGATCCGGATCGCCCGCCACCCCGGCGCCGGCGTGCAGTCCGCGAAGGCGGACTTCGTGTGGTCGTTGCCGCGAATTCATTCGCCCGGCTCCCGCGCGGCTTCTTCTTCGATGCTGGCGACGTTATCCCCGACGCGCTCCCCATCCCCCGACGCGGTACCCTCCCCGGGCGCAGCCGCATCGCCCGCTTCGGGTGCGATCTCCACGTCGCCCGCGTCCTCCTCGCCCTCCCAGCGGCTGGCCACGGCGAGCGCTTCCAGGCCGCGCGCGCGCAGCCAGCGCACCACCGGCTCGCGGTAGCCATGCGTCACCCACACGCGCTCGGCGCTGGTGGCGTCGATGGCCTCGAGCAGCGCGGGCCAGTCCACGTGGTCGCTCAGCACGAAGCCGCGGTCCACGGAGCGGCGGCGGCGTTGTCCGCGCACCCGCATCCATCCGCTGGCGAAGGCGGTGCTCACCGCGCCGAAGCGCCGCATCCACGGGGTGCCGTGCGCGCTGGGCGGCGCCACGATCAGCGCCTGGCTCCAGTCGTGGCCGCGCCCCTGGGCGCCCGCATACGCCGTGGATGGCATGGGGATGCCCGTGTCGCGGTAGTCCTGCGTGAGCCGGTTGACGGCGCCGTGCTCGTAGATGGGGCCGATGGACGCATCCACCCCTGCCAGCAGCCGCTGCGCCTTTCCCAGCGCGTAGGCGTAGAGGAGCGAGGCCTTCCCCGCCGCCTGGTTGGCGCGCCACCACGCGTCGATCTGCGCGAACACCTCCGTCTGCGGCGCCCAGCGGTAGATGGGGAGGCCGAAGGTGGACTCGGTGATGAAGGTGTGGCAGCGCACGGGCTCGAAAGGCTCGCACGTCGGGTCCGGCTCCGTCTTGTAATCGCCCGACACCACCCACACCTCGCCGCGGTGCTCCACCCGCACCTGCGCCGAGCCCAGGATGTGCCCGGCCGGGTGCAGCGACACGCGCACGCCGTTCACGTCCACGCTCTCGCCCCAGTCCACCGAGCGGATGTGCGCGTCGGCGCCCAGGCGCGTGCGCATCACCCGCTCGCCCTGGCGCGCGCCCAGGTAGCGCTCGCTCCCCCAGCGCGCGTGGTCGCCGTGCGCGTGCGTGATCACCGCCCGCGGCACCGGCATCCACGGGTCCACGTAGAAGTCGCCCGCCTCGCAGAACAGCCCGCGTTCGGTGATCCGCAGCAGCATGTGTCGTCAGGCTCCCGGTTGGCGTTCTCCGTTCAGCCTGCGCACGAATGCAGGTGTGGCGCCAGCGGCCCGGCCGGCCTCCGCGGAAACGGGTACGCCAGTGCGCCGGGACCGTCGTCCCCACGCACTGGCGCACTCGATCCAGCCGTGCTTTGGCCCGGCGGCAGGGCTCAGCCGCCGCCGTGGCTCACGCTCCGGTGCTGCAGAACTCCTGGGGCCCGGTGCAGCAGGTTCTGAGACTGGTGACCTCGCCGGTGCCGGTACCGCCGCCGTCGCTGCAGTTCACGTTGGTCGGGTAACAATTGCCGTACGCGTCGGTGCAAGTGCAGACCGCCTGGTCGCAGGTAGACGCGGAGCACGCGTTGCCGAGCACCGTGCCGCGCTCCTTCGGGGCGGCTTCCGTGGCAAAGGACTGCACGTGCAGCGTGTCGACGGCGAGCCGGATCTTGGTTCCCATGGGCGAGTCTCCTTGGAACAATATGACGGAAAAGAATCGCACTCATGGTAAATCAACGTTTATCATCGCGCAACCTTTGCGAATAACCGTTTGCGGCCGGTCGAACCAGCGAGAGGATTCCCTGCGCGAGTGGACCGAACCTGGAGTGCCACATCAACACGGACCGGCCGCCGCGAGTGGTCTCGCGGGCGGCCGGTTCGTCGTGCCAAGCCCGACGTGGGGTCAGCGCGCCGGCGTCACCGGCACCGAAGTGGGGGCGCCGGTCACGTGGAACGAGTCGAGCATCCGCGCGGCCGCCACGTCGGACTCGGGGGTCCGCTTCTCGACGGCGTACACCACGATCCAGAACTCCGTGGGCCCCCGGCGCGGGAACGACACGTCCGCGGTGCCCACCAGCGAGAGGCTGGCGTCGATGCGCAGGGTGGCGGGGGAGCGCAGGGTGATCCGGTTGTCGGTCACGATCTCGCGCGTTTCGTCGCCCAGAACCACGAAGCGCGAGCCCTGCACGAACGTGGCGCGCGTTCCCCGCAGCATGGCGCGCCGAGCTGCCAGCGAGGTGTCGTTCAACATCCCCAGCTCGCGCTGCGCCGCGCGCGAGGTGTCCCTGGACTGCAGGGCGGCGCGCCGGCGGGCCGAGTCGCCCACGATCTGCCGCACGCCCGCCGGGGTGCGCAGCGCGGGGTCCTGCGGAATTCCCGTGAGCACGGTGTGGATCACCAGCACCGCCCCGTTCTGCGGGTCGCCGCCGGTGAACGACTCGGCGCGCATGGTGGGCTGCTGCGAGACGTTGGTGCGCGCCAGCCGCACGCCCTGCGGAAGCTCGATGGTGAAGCTCCCCGCGTCGTAGCGGTTCTGTGCGGCGGCCGGCCGGGCGGCGCACGACATGGCGGCCGCCAGCAGAGCGATCAGCACCACGTGCGAACGGGTGCGGGGCATGGGCGCTTTCGGGAGCGGGCGATGAAGGGTGCCACGGATCGATGCGGCGGGGACGGAGTCGATGGCGGACCTCGGCCAAGGGTGCGGAAAAACTTGTTTGCGCCGCGGAGTGGGGTCAAGTGCGACCGGGTCCGCTCGGAGACGAGGGAGCTTCGCGCCGCGCTGCCGGCTCGGCCGCCGTGTGCGCTCGTGCCGCCGGGGGGCGCGCTCGCGGCGGAGAGCGGCACGCTCGTGCCGTGCGCTACGCGCGGCCTTCCCGCGACGCTAGATTCCCGGCTCGCAAAAATGACCGCACGCCCATCGCACGCGGCCCGTTCACACCCTCGTCCGCACAGAACCCTTTGCCCTCCACCCACGCGCCGCCGCCGCGGCGAAGGCTGCTGGCGTCGCCCGCCGGCGTGGCGAAGCGCCAGTACGGGCTGTACCTGGGCGCGTTCGGCGCCGCGACCACGCTGGCGCTGCTGCTCGCCACCGAGAACTACTTCAACCTGCTCAACACGCCGCGGTCACGGCCGTGGCTGCACTGGGTGCTGTGGGAGCTGCCGGTGTTCTACTCGTGGCTGCTGCTCACCCCGGGCATCTTCTGGCTGGCGCGCCGCCTCCCGGTGCGGGGCCGTGAGCGCTGGCGCAACCTGGTGGTGCACCTGCCCCTCAGTGCCCTCGCGGTGCTGATCAACCTGGTGCTGATCACCATCGTCAAGGCGCCGTTCCTGCAGCTCCCGCCCAACATGGGGTACCTGGAGGCGCTCCTGCGCGAGTACCTGCGCATCTTCGCCGTCTTCATCCCCATCTACTGGGTGATCCTGGCCGCCGCGCACGCGGTGCACTCGTACCGCGAGAACGAGCGCCGCGCCCGGCGCGAGGCCGAGCTGGGCACCATGCTCGAGCGCGCCCAGCGCGACCTGCTGCGCATGCAGCTGCAGCCGCACTTCCTGTTCAACACCCTGCACGCCATCAGCGCGCTGATGGAGCGCGACGTGCACGCCGCGCGGCGGATGATCACCCGGCTCAGCGACCTGCTGCGCCTGGCGCTCGACGACGACAGCCGCCACGAGGTGAGCGTGGAGGAGGAGATCGAGTTCCTCGACCGCTACGCCGAGATCCAGAAGATCCGCTTCGGCGGCAGGCTCGACGTGACGTACGACATCGCGGCCGACGCGCGCCGCCTGCTGGTTCCCCGCCTGGTCCTGCAGCCGCTGGTGGAGAACTCGATCACCCACGGGCTTTCGCGGCTGGAGCGGCCGGGGAACGTGACGGTGGAGGCACGCCGCCGCGACGGGCACCTGGTGCTGCGCGTGCTGGACGACGGCGTGGGGCTGGAGGACGGGGTGATCACCCGCGAGGGCGTGGGGGTGGGCAACACGCGCGCGCGGCTCGAGCAGCTGTACGGCCGCGGGCACCGCTTCGAGATCGGCAACCTGCCGGGCGGCGGGTGCGAGGTGCGCATCGAGATCCCCGCCGGCACCGAGGAGCGCACCCCCGGCGGCAACGGCAACGGGGGAGGGCACGCGTGAACGCGCCGACGGGCACCGCGCCGCTCCGGGCGCTGATCGTGGACGACGAGCCGCTCGCGCGCGAGCTGCTGCGGCGGATGCTGGACGAGCACCCCGCCGTGGAGGTGATCGGCGAGGCGGCCAGCGGCACGCAGGCGGTGGAGGCGGTGCGCGCCGAACGCCCCGACCTCCTCTTCCTGGACGTGCAGATGCCGGGGCTGGACGGGTTCGCCGTGCTGCGCGAGCTGGCGCCCGACCTTCCCGAGGTGATCTTCGTGACCGCGTACGACCAGTACGCCCTGCGCGCCTTTGACGTGCACGCGCTGGACTACCTGCTGAAGCCGTTCGACGAAGAGCGCCTGGAGCGTGCGCTCGACCGCGCCCGCGCGCACCTGCGCCGGCCGGATTCCGAGAGCGACCGCGGCCGCATCCTGGAGCTGCTCGACGAGCTGCGCGGCGTGCGCCGCTGGCGCGAGCGGCTGGTGATCCGCGCGGGCGAGCGCGCCTACCTGCAGCCCGTGGCCGAGATCGACTGGCTGGAGGCCGACGGGAAGTACGTGAAGGTGCACGTGGGCCCGCGCTCGCACACCATCCGCGAGACCATGACGCAGCTCTCCGCCGTGCTCGACCCCCGGCGCTTCCTGCGCATCAGCCGCTCGGCCATCGTGAACGTCGACCGCATCCGCGAGATCCAGCCGTGGTTCCGCGGCGACTACGTGGTCATCCTCCAGAACGGCGCCGAGGTGACCTCCACGCGCGGCTATCGCGACGTGCTGAAAGCTTTGCTCGCGGGGGAGAGCATCTGAACTGCCGGTATCACACGGAGGGAACGGAGGAAACGGAGAACTGCCCGGGATGCGAGCAGTTCTCCGTTTCCTCCGTTCCCTCCGTGTGAGTCTTGCCGTAAGAGCCTACACCAGCGCGGGCTCGCGCTCCGTAGCGGCGATACGGACTGGGATCGGCACCGGCATCGGCTCCGCCGCCGACGACACCTTCACCTCCACCGGCGGCGGGAGGAGGCGGTACATCACCGGCGTCACCAGGCGCGCCAGCAGGGTGCTGGTCACCAGCCCGCCGATGATCACCCACGCCAGCGGCGAGTACAGCGCGCTCCCCTCCAGCGCCAGCGGCAGCAGCCCGCCGATCGCCGTCAGCGTGGTCAGCACGATGGGGAGGAAGCGGATCTCGCCGGCGCGCTCCACCGCCTCCAGCAGCGGCACCCCCTCGGAACGGAGCTGGTTGGTGAAGTCCACCAGCAGGATCGAGTTCTTGATCTCGATCCCGATCAGCGCCACGAAGCCGATCGTCGCGGTGAACGACAGGGTGTAGCCGGTCACCCACAGCGCCAGGATCCCCCCCATCACCCCCAGCGGGATCACGCTCGCCACGATCAGCGTGCTGCGGAAGGTGCCGAACTCGAGCACCAGGATCGCCAGCACCATGAACACGGCCACGATCACCGCGTTCCCCACCCCGCCGAAGCTCTCCTGCCGGCTCTCGATCTCGCCCGCCGGCGCCCAGCCGTAGCCGGCGGGGAAGCGCATCGTCTCCAGCTGGGCCATCACCTCCCGCGTGACCGCGTCGGTGTTGAAGCCGCTGCGCACGAACGCCGTCACGCTCACCGAGCGCTCCTCGTCGTGGTGCTGGATCAGCGGCGGGCTGGCCTCGAAGCGCACGCTGGCCACCTGCCGCAGCGGCACCTGCGCGCCCGTGACGGACGAGACGTACACGCGGTCCAGCGCCTCCATCCCCGGCCGCCCCGCGTGCGGCAGGCGGACCACGATGTCGTGCTCGTCACCGCTGCCGTCGCGGAAGCTCCCCGCCGTCAATCCGGCCAGCCCCAGCCGCACCGTGCGATCGACTTCCGCCGTGGGGATGCCGAACAGCCCCGCCTTCACCGGGTCCACGCGCACGCGCAGGTCGGTGCGGTCGAGCCGCACGGGGTTGTCCACGTACATCGTTCCCGGCGTGCGCCGCAGCACCGCCTCCACCTGCCCCGCGAGAGACCGTAGCGTGTCGAGGCTCTCGCCCGTCACGCGGATCTCCACCGGGGCGGCCAGCGGCGGCCCCTGCTCGAACTCCTTCAGCTCGATCCGCGCGCCGGGATAGGCGCTGAATCGCGTCCGCAGCGAGTCGTACACGGCCTCGCTCTTCCCCGCGTGGTAGCCGCGGGTGAGCACGAAGAGCTGGGCCACGCCCGCGTTGTCTTCGCTCGGCTGGACGTTGTAGTAGATGCGCGGGTTGCCGTGCCCCACGTTGCTCATCACCGCGCGCACGTCGCGGCGGGCCAGCAGCGTGCGCTCCACCCACCGCGCCGCGCTGTCGGTGGCCGCCAGGCTCGTCCCGTCCGGCATCCGCACGTCCACCAAAAACTGCGGCGTCCCCGCCTTGGGGAAGAGCGAGAAGCCCACGACGGGCACCAGCGCCAGCGAGCCGAGAAAGAGGACCGCCGCGGCGGCCACCGTCAGGTACGGCCGCGCCAGCGCGCGGTGCAGCAGCGGCGCGTAGCCCGCGTGGATCACCCGGTTCAGCCCGCGCAGGAACACGTTCTCGTGCGTGCCATCCTTCTCGCGCAGGATCATCGCCGCCAGGAACGGGATGATGGTGAGCGAGACCAGGAGCGACGCCAGGATGGTGAACACCACCGTCATCGGCATGGCGCGGATGAACTTCCCCGCGTTGCCGGGAAGGAAGATCAGCGGGAGGAAGGCGAACAGGAGTGACGCCGTGCACCCCAGCACCGCCACGCCGATCTGCCGCGTGGCCGCGACCGCCGCCTCGCGCCGCGAATACCCCTCGCGCAGGAAGCGCGCGATGTTCTCCACCACCACGATGGAATCGTCCACCAGCAGCCCCAGGGCGATCACGAAGCCCACGATGCTCATCTGGTTGATCCCGTACCCGGTCACGTCCAGCAGCGTCAGGCCGACTGCGAGCGAGAGGGGGATGGAGATCATCACGATCAGCGCCGAGCGCACCCCCAGCGGCAGCAGCGTGAGCAGGACGAGCCCGATGGCGATGGCGAAGTCGCGCCCCAGCGCGCCCAGCCGGTGCTCCACGTTGGCCGACTGGTCGAAGCCGCGCTCCAGCACCATGCTCTTCGGCAGCGTGCGCTCGAAGGCGTCCAGCTCCTTCCACACCCCGTCGCGGGCGACGGAGATGTTGGTCTCTTCCTGCTGGTTGGCGGTGACGAACACCGCGCGGCGGCCGTTGTAGCGGGCGATGTGCGTCGCGTCGGCATATCCCCAGCGCACGTCGGCCACGTCGCGCAGGAACACGGCGGCGCCGGCGCGCGCGGTCACGACGGTGTTCGCCACTTCCTCGACGGAGTCGTAGTCGCCGCTGGTCTTCACGTTGAAGCGGCGGGTCCCCGCGTCCACGCTCCCGCCGGGGATGCTGGCGTTCTCGCTGCCGATGGCGGCCAGCACCATCCCCGGCGTCACCCCCAGCTGCGCGGCGCGCCCCAGGTCCAGCTGCACGCGCACCTGGCGCTCGGGGGCGCCGTGCACCTCGCTCTCGCGCACGCCGGGCACGGTGCGCAGCCGGTCGCGCAGGCGCTCGGCCTGGCGCTCCATCTCGTGGTACGGCGCCGAGCCGGAGACCAGCGCCACCTGGGCGATATTCACGTCGGCGCTGTTGCTGCGCCGCACCTCCAGCGAGCGCAGCTCGGCGGGAAGCTCGGGGCGCAGCGAGTTCACCTCGCGCAGCACCTCCTCGTACTTCCGCTCGGCGTCCACGCTGGCCTCGAACTCCACCCGCGTGACCGACACGCCGTCTTCGATCCGCGTCTGCAGACTCTTCACGTCGTCCAACGTGGACAGCCGCTCCTCGAGCGGGTCCACCACCAGCTGCTCCACGTCCGCCGGGCTGGCGCCGGGGTAGACCGCGACAACGGGGAAGATGGCGATGGGGAACACCGGGTCTTCGGTGCGGGGGATGGAGACGAAGGAGTTCACCCCCATCGCCGCCAGCATCCCGAACAGCACCACGGTGAACTGCCACTTCTTCACCGAGAACTCGGATAGCTTCACGGGATCCTCCTCACGGCCGTGCCGTCGGCCAGGTACGCCACGCCGTCGGTGACCACCGCGCCCACCCCCTCCAGCCCGGTCACCGCCACCCGCCCGCCCGCGATGGACGCGACGGTGACGGGGATGCGCCGCGCCTTCTTCCCGTCCGCCGTCAGCCCGAAGACGATGGCGCTGTCGCCGTCGGCCTCGATCACCGCCTCCAGCGGCACGGTGGGAAGGCGGCGGGCGCCCGCGGGGGCGATCTCCACCCGCCCGATCAGCCCCGACGCCAGCGCCTGCCCCGCAGCGTGCACCCGCACCTCCACCTCGTACGTCCCCGTCCCAGCAGACGAGGCCGCGGCCACTTCCGAAACCGTCCCGTTGAACGTCTGCCCCGGGAACGCGTCCAGCGTCACCCGCGCCGCAGCGCCGCGCTGCACCCGCACCGCGTCCCGGTCCGCCAGCCCCACGCGGAGCACCGTGCCGCCGCCGCTGGAGCCCAGCGTGAGCACCGCGGACCCCGGCGACGCCAGCTCGCCCTCGTCGGCCGCGCGGCGCAGCACGGTGCCGGCGCTGGGCGCCACGATGCGCGCGTAGCGCCGGTTGAACGCGGCGATGCGCAGCTCGGCCTGGGCGGCCTGGGCGCCGCTGGCGGCGTTCTGCACCTGCTCGAGCGTGGCCACGCTGTCGTCGTACAGCGCGCGGGCGCGAGCCAGGTCGCGCTCGGCCTTGTCGGCGCCGGTGCGGGCGCGGGCCACCTGCGCGTCGATCTCGCCGGGGTCCAGCGTGGCCAGCAGCTGTCCGGCGCGCACCGTCTGCCCCTCGTCCACGTAGATGCGGCTGATCACCCCGCCGATCTTGAACGAGAGCTGGGCTTCCTCCTTGGCCGCCAGCACGCCGGTGGCGCGGATCGGCTCGGTGACCTCGGTCTCCACCACCGGGGCGGTGCGCACGGGCACCACGTCGGCCGCGGGGGCGACTTCTGCGCTGGCGTCGCCACCGCAGGCGGCGGCCAGCACCAGCAGCGGCACGGCGAGGGGGCGCGCTAGGCGCCGGGGCATCGTCATCGTCGTCATCGTCATCCTCCGGGTATGTCTCGCTCGGTTGAACCGCGTCATCGGGTCGATCCGTGTGACATCGCGTGCATCGGTGGGTGGCGTGCACCGGTGTACGTGGCGTGCATCCGCGTGGGAATTTGCGAGTGAACTCGCGGCTACAACGGCACGCAGTCCGCCTTCGCGGACTTCAACCGCGTCCGCAGAGATCCGTGCACATCGCCACCGCCGCCGCGTTCACCAACCTCTCCCGGTACGGGAGAGGTGGACGGCCTAAGCCGGCCGGAGAGGGCCCCGCGCTGCGGCACGCGCCGACGGTCGGACTTCACGTCGGACATCACGGCTTCCCCTCCGCATCCACCACGTCCCCCAGCTCCCGCAACGCCGCCGCACGCTCCAGCTCCACGTAGCGCTGCGCGTACTCGTAGCCGGTGAGGATGCGGTTGAGCTGGGCGTTGGTGAACGCGGTGCGGGCGTCCACCAGCTCGATCTGCGGGGCGATCCCTTCCTGCCAGCGGCGGGTGACCAGCTCGAAGGTCCTGCGGGCGGCGGCCAGCCGGGCATCCGCCGTCTCGATGGCGCCGCGCGCGACCACCGCGGCCTGGTACGCCTGCCGCACCTGCATCTCGATGCGGCGCTCGGCCTCGGTGCGGCCGGTGCGCGCCTGCTGCGTGGCCAAGGTGGCGATCTGCCGGCGCGCGGCGTCCTGCCCGCCGTTGAACACGTTCCACGAGAAGACCAGCGAGGCCACCGCGAAGTCGTGGTTGGCGTCGAACTGGTAGCGGTCACCCTGGAAGCCGTAGTCCAGCGCCAGCGACACGCCGGGGAGGTAGGCCGCGCGCGCCAGCCCGCGCTGCGCCTCGGCCGCCTGGATGGCGTGGCCGGCCTGCGCCAGCTCTTCGCGGCCCGCGCGGGCGCGGGCCAGCGCCTCGTCCACCGTCACGGCCAGCGGGAACGCCAGGAGCGAGTCGGCCACCGGCTCGATGGCCGTATCGTCGGCCCGGTCGAGGAGGAAGTTGAAGTAGCGGCGGGCGGCGTCGCGCAGCTGCTCGGCCTCGGCCAGGCGCTGCTCGGTCTCCTTCTGCTCGGCGCGCGCGCGGTAGACGATCTCGCTGGTGGCGCGTCCGTTCCGCAGCAGGCTTTCGCTCACGCGCAGGTTCTCGGCGAGCAGCGGCAGGGTGTTGCGGTACAGCTCCACCACCCGTTCGGCGCGCGCGTAGTTCAGATAGGCCGTCTGCACGTCGGCGGCGAGCTGGCGGGCGCTGGCCTGCGTGCCCTGCCGCGCCGCGTCGCGCAGCGAGCGCTGGATGCGGTGGTTCTCGCGCACGGCCGGCTGGAACACCGGCTGCGTGACCCGCACCCGCGTCTCCTGCGCGTACGGGAGGCGCGCGTTGACGTTGGTGGGGAACTGGTTGGTCTGCAGCAGCTGGTTCAGCGCCGCGTAGGCGGGGTTCACCAGGTCGCCGATGTTCATCCCCCCCGCCGTCTGCGAGTAGCGCGAATCGACGGTGACCGACGGGAGGTACATCCCCCGCGCCTGCCGCACGGCGGCCTCGGCGCGGCCGGCCTCGAGCCGCTGCTGCGCCAGCCCCAGGTTGGCGCGCAGCCCCTCGCGCACGTAGCCGCCCAGCGGGTCCTGCGCCCGCGACGTCGACACCGCAACGAGCGACGCCGCCACGGCGGCCGCGATCCTCATCCGCTTCTTCATCTCTCCCCTCCCTCCGGGTGTCCGCTCCGGCGGCGTCGCCGGGCCTAAGTCGTTGTCGTTAACAACGTTCCTGTCCGTAACACTGTTAAGTACATGACCGTAAAAAAGCGGGGTCGCCGCCGGCCTGGGTCTCAGGCCGGCACCGGCTCCCGCATGATGGACCGGAACATCAGGTCGATCATCATCTCCACCGATTCCTGCTCGTCCGCCCAGTCGATCCACTGGTCGTGGCACTTGGCGATGCGCAGCGACACCACCCCGTGCACGCCCGACCACACCAGCTGCGCGAGCTGCTCCGGGTTGCCGCACAGCTCCGGGCGGTAGCACCCCTCCGCGCACCCGTCGGCCACCGTCTGCACCAGGAAGGCGTAGGCGTCTTCCTCGGGGTTGCCGCGGTGCGCCTGCTGCAGCTCGGTCATGTCCACCGGCGGGCGCGGCGTCATGAACATCAGCCGGTAGTGGTTGGGCTTCTCGCGCGCGAACTGCGCGTACAGCAGCCCGATCTTCCGCAGCCGCTCGATCGGGTCGCTCACCCGCCCGATCTGGCGGAACACCCCGGCCAGCGCCAGGAAGTCGCTGTGGCAGAGCTCCTGGAAGAGCGCGTCCTTGTCGCGGAAGTGCAGGTAGATGGCCGTGGGCGAGTATTCGATGCGGTCCGCGATCATCCGCATGCTCACCGCTTCGTACCCTTTCTCCGCGAACAGCTCGCGCGCCGCGTTCAGGATCTTCTCCCGCAGCGCCAGCTTGTCCCGCTCCCTCCGCTCCTTGACTCCCACGCTTCGCCTCTCCCAGGTTTGTGAACGACGGTCTAATGCTTAACGGTGTTAAGTGGAGATGTCAAGAATTCCGTTTGGGCAATGTGCCGATGACAGGCATCCGCGCGCAGCCGCGGCATCGCGCCCTCTCCGCTCGCTTAGGCTCGCACCTCTCCCGTACCGGGAGAGGTTGGAGGGCGAGCACTTGTGCGGGGGAGCACGGGTCGGGCGTTCTCAGGTTACCCCAGGACGAGCGCTCGCGGAAACGAGCAAGTCCCTGCCCCTACAACCTCTCCCGGTACGGGAGAGGTGGGCGCCCTAAGGCGACCGGAGAGGGCGCGATGCCGCGGTATGCTCTTCAGCCTGTCCGTAGCGCGAAGTTACTGCGCAGGCAGGGCGAATGCGCCGGTGATGAGCTAATCCTCCGCTAACCCCCCCGCGGACCTCACCCAACGGAACGGGGGTATTCATTGTATCCTCTGCAACCGCAATCATTTACAGCTCACGCCCGCCGGGGGGTTCTGTCCCGCGGCACGGGTGCAGAGCCGCGGAAAAGAGGACCCGAGCCACGCAACAGAGAGGTACACCACCCATGCATTACCGCTCCGCACGTCCCCGGTTGAGGGGTATGATGGTCGCCGTGACGGGCGGCCTGCTGGCGTATGGCGCGGCGATCTCTTCCAGCACGCACGTGTCGGCCGACGTGGACCAAGGCGCCGTGACGCGCCAGCTCGCCCGCAGCGCGGGCGCGTCGATCCGCGACGTGGCGGCCGCGAACACCGTGCGCCGCAGTGCCAGCCTGAAGCTTTCCAAGCTCAGCGCTGCCGAGGCCGCGATCCTGGCGCAGGTGCGCGCGGGCTCCATCCCCGGCGGCGCGCTGGCGGTGGGGCGGCAGGACCAGACGGTGCTCGAGAAGGGCGTGGGGCGCGTGGGGTGGACCAGCAGCGCCGAGAAGGTGGACCCGGCCCGCACCGTGTACGACCTGGCCAGCCTCACCAAGGTGGTGGCCACCACCCCCGCCGTGATGCTGCTGGTGCAGGACGGCAAGATGGAGCTGGATGCGCCCGTGTCGCGCTACCTCCCCGAGTTCAGCGGCGGGGCCAAGGACCAGGTCACCATCTGGCACCTGCTCACCCACACCGCGGGCCTCCCCGCCGGCGTGGACCTGTCGGCCGGCTCGGCCGAAGCGAACTGGCAGCAGCTCTTCCGCACGTCGCTGGTGCGCGCGCCGGGCGAGAAGGCGGTGTACAGCGACGTGGGGATGAACGTGCTGTTCGCCGCGGCGCAGCGGGTGGCCGGCGAGCCGCTGTTCAGTCTGCTCGACCGGCGCGTGTACGGCCCGCTGAAGATGCGCACCACCACGTACCTGCCGGGCGTGGGCTGCCCCACCTGCGCGCCCACGCTGCGGGTGGACGGCCTTCCCGTGCGCGGCCTGGTGCACGACCCCACCGCCCGCGCGCTGGGCGGCGTGGCCGGCAACGCGGGGCTCTTCTCCACCGCGCGCGACGTGGGCCGGTTCGCGGCCATGCTGGCGAACGGCGGCGAGCTCGACAACGTGCGCGTGTTCAGCGAGGCCACGGTGAAGCAGTTCGCCACCCGCCAGCCCGATGCCGGCACGCGGGCGCTGGGGTGGGACACGCCGGGCCCCAACGGCAGCGGCGGGTTCGGCACCCAGGCCAGCAAGGAGTCGTTCGGGCACACGGGCTTCACCGGCACCTCGATCTGGGTCGATGCCGAGCGGCACACGTGGACGGTGCTGCTCACCAACCGCACCTACGAGCCCAAGGGCCCCAACCAGATCCAAGCCCTGCGCCGCCGCGTGAACGACCGCGTCGCCATCGCCGCCGACGACTTCGACGTGCAGACGCCGACCATCGCGGAGTGATCACGGCAGGTGGGGGATGAAGAACGATGCTCCGGCGGGTGCCCAGACGGGAGCCCGCCGGATCTTTTTCGTCGTCGCACCCACACTTGCCCAACGTACCCGCAGCGTCGCCCCAGCAGAATCCCAGCCCCATCAAGCGGTCCCCGCCCTGCAACCTCTCCCGGTACGGGAGAGGTGGGCGCCCTGAGGCGACCGGAGAGGGCGCGGTGCCCGACGGTGCCACTCAGTCCAGCCCACTCGTGCAAAACCCTGGCAGCCGGTAGGTTGGACCGCGCGTTTTCCACCCACCGCCAAAGGGGGATGATGAGAGCCGCCGCCGCTGCCCTGTGCCTGCTCGCCGCATGTGCCCCCGCGCCGGGGTCCGATACGGCGCCCGCCGCCGATTCGTCCGCCGGCACGAACCCGCCGCCGTCCGCCGGGACCGACGTGGTGCGCCCCGGGATCGAGACCTTCCTCGCCGACGTGCCGGCGGCGCTCCGCGGCAAGCGCGTGGGGCTGATCACCAACAACACGGGGATCGACCGCGCACGCACGCCCGACATCGACCTGATCGCGCGGCACCCGCACCTCCGGCTGGTCGCGCTCCTGGCCCCCGAGCACGGGATCCGCGGCGACGTGATGGCCGGCGAGACGATCACCGACGAGGTCGATGCGCGGACCGGCGTTCCCATCCATTCCCTCTACAAGTCCGAAGACCGCGGCCCCACGCCCGAGATGCTGAGGGACGTGGACGTGCTCGTCTACGACCTCCAGGAGGTGGGCGGGCGCACGTGGACGTACGTCTCCACCATGGCGCTGTCGATGGAGGCGGCCAAGCGGAAGGGGATCCCGTTCGTGGTGCTCGACCGGCCCAACCCGATCGGCGGCGAGATCGTGGAGGGCGCCCTGCTCGATCCCCGCTTCAAGTCCTTCGTGGGGATGTACCCGATCCCCGCGCGGCACGGGATGACGGTGGGCGAGCTGGCCACGCTCTTCAACCAGCGCCACGGCATCGGCGCGGAGCTGATCGTGGCGCGGGTGGCCAACTGGCGCCGCTCGCAGTGGCAGGACCAGACGGGGCTGCCGTGGGTGAACCCCTCCCCCAACCTCCGCTCCCTCGCCGCGCTCACCAGCTACCCCGGCTCGGTCTACTTCGAGGGCACCACCCTGAGCGAGGGCCGCGGCACCGACCGGCCGTTCGAGCAGATCGGCGCCCCGTGGCTCAACGCGGCCCAGGTGGCGCGGGTGATGAACGAGCGGCGGCTCCCGGGGATCCGCTTCGAGCCTACCACCATGCCCATCGCGGCGACCGCCGCCAAGCACGGCGGGCAGACCGTCCCCGCCATCCGCTTCGTGGTCACCGACCGGCAGGCGTACCGTCCGGTGCGCACCTCGCTCCTGCTGATCGACGAGATCCGCCGCCAGCACCCGCGCGACTTCGCCTGGACGCGCACCATCGACCGTCTGACGGGCTCCGACAAGGTGCGGCTCGCCATCGAAGGCGGCCGGCTCCCCGCGCTGCTCGACGAGTGGGACCGCGAAGCCGCGGAGTGGCTGGAGACCCGCAAGCCGTTCCTGCTCTATCCCGAGCCGTGAGCCGCGCGATGCCCATGCCCGTCCGCCTGCTGGCCGCCGCTCTCGCCGCCTGCATCCTCCCCGCCAGTGCCCGGGCGCAACGGTCGGCTCTCGAGACTTCGCCGGCGATCACGCTGCCGAATACGCACGTGAGCGTCCTCCGCTCCGCCATCAACGGCCGCGAATACCACATCGCCGTCGCGCTTCCGATCGGCTACCAGGCGGGTGACACCACGCGCTACCCGGTGCTCTACGTGCTCGACGGCGGCGCGCACCTCCCCATCCTGGCCAGCATGTTCCGGCTCACCAACCGCGGCGGCCGCACGGGCGACGTGATCATGGTGGGCGTCGGCTACTATCCACCCCAGGCGTTTCCCCGTCCGGTCCCGGGGCAGGTACCCGGCCGCAACGTCGACTACTCGCCGCCCCCGTTCCAGGCGCCGGGGGCGGAGCGCCGCGACACCGCGTCGACCCCGTGGCCCGCGCGCGCCGACCTCTTCCACCGCGTGCTGAAGGAAGAGATCCTCCCGCTGATCGACCGCACCTATCGCACGTCCCCGGATCGTGCGCTCCACGGCCACTCGCTCGGCGGGCTGTTCGCGACGTACGTGCTGTTCGAAGATCCCGACCTCTTCACCCGCTACGCCATCATGAGCCCGTCGTACGGATGGGACGGAGAGTCGATGTTCCTGCGCGAGCGTCGCTTCCGCGCCGGGCGCACCGGGCTGCCGAAGCAGGTGTTCCTGTCGGTGGGGGGGCTGGAGGGGCCGGGGATGATCGGCAACCTGTGGCGCATGGTCTCGGCGCTCTGCGCGGGGACCAGGGAGGGCCCGTACCGCGGCCTGAACCTCGCCGCCGAAGTGATCCCCGAAGAGCATCACGGCTCGGCCGTGCTGTTCGGGCGGGCGCTCAAGGCCTTCTATCCGCCGTACCCGCCCCCCACCCCGCGGCAGGATGTCTGCACCGGGCGATGACTGCGCGGTGATGGCACAAACCATCGGAGTGCCCATCGACGTCATCCTGAGCGCGACCACGCCGTACTGCGGCCATTGTCGCGGGCCTCGGCTCCGCGTGGTCGCGCACAGGATGACGAGTTCTGGCCCGGATGCAAAGCCATCACGGAAATCGGTATGGAGATGAGACACCCGCCAGACACGCATGGCCTTTGACGCGAGCCTGCGGTGGCTGCGCGAGTTGCGAGGGCGGGGCACGGACAGGCTCCCACGCGCGCTGCGCAACCTTCCGCTGGTGGAAGAGCGTGCGCCGGAGCCCGGCCGCACCTTCGCCTTCATCTTCACCGGCGACGGCAACTGGGCGATGCTGGTGCGCGAGATGGCGCGCGAGCTGTCGAAGGCGGGGATCTCGAGCGTGGGATTGAAGGCGCGCACCTACCTCCTTCGCCGCCGCCGGCCGGGCGACGTGGCGAAGCACGTGGAGCGCGTGCTGCGGCACTACCTGGCCGCGTGGGAGCAGGACCACGTGGTGCTGATCGGCCTTTCCCGCGGCGCCGACCTCCTCCCTTTCGCCGTCCGCCGGCTCCCGGACGACCTGCGGAAGCGCGTGCGGCTCCTGGCGCTCTTCTCCGCCGCGGCGACCACGAACTTCCGCTTCCACTGGGGCGACCTGTTGGGCTACCGCGAGCGCCCGGGCGACGTGCCGGTGATCCCCGAGTTGCAGGCGGTGCGCGGCATCCCCGTGCTGTGCGTCAACGGCAGCAGGGACGCCGCCGCGCTGGGCCCCGCCCTCCCCGCCGGCCTGGCCGAATACGTGGAGCTCGACGCCGGCCACAACCTGGACCGCGACTATCGACTCGCCGCCGAGCTCGTCCTCCAGCGCCTGTCCGCCCGCCCCGGCTGATCACGGCGCCGGAGCCGCCTGAAAGATCCTGGCCCCACGGCTGTCTTGCTGAGTCCACCACCCCGCTGCGCACGGACCACGGGGGATGAACGAAGCCGCACTCCCGGTCGTTGAAGCCTCGCGCAGTTTGCGAGGCTTTTCGTCGTTGTTGCTGCGGCTTCAGCCGCCGGTGGACGGGATCCTTCGTGTTGCACAGACCCGAGTCTCGGGAGCCCCTCACGCACCCTGCAGCAGCGGGTGCGGCGGAGCGTTCGCCTCCTGATCGAGCAGGGCCTGCAGCGGCGTGCGGCCGTCCAAGCCGGGGTGCGGCGCGGTTTCCCACTCGCGCTGGCGCTGCACCAGCGCCTCCCAGAGCGCCGGCGGGCTGGTGATGCCCCCGCGCACCTCCTCGTCGTACCAGATCAGCCACCGCCGTTGCAGCTCTTCGCTGAGCCTCCCAACCTCCTCGTTCATCCCCGCCGGCCAGCCGTCCTCCGTGCCGGGGATCTCGGTATCGTGCAGCATCACGCGGCGATCCAGGTCTTTCCACAGCACCCCACGCCACTCCCGCACGTCGGGCTCCCAGAACCACCCATCGGGCGGGGGCCCGCGCTCCACGCTCACGCGGTCGAATTCGTCCAGCACCCCGGCGGCCCACGGGTAGAGCACCCCCTCCTCGGCCGCGAGCCAGGCGAAGAACACCCGCAGCGACTCGGCGAGCGCGCGCTCCACCTCTTTCGGCACCTGTGCCTTGCGCGGGAACCAGTCGTACAGGTAGTTGCGCAGGTCGTACTCCGTGACCGCTGCCGCCGACCGGACGGCACCCGCCGCATATTCGCTCCACACCCGCGCGTTGCGCGTGAATCGCCGCCGGGCCGCCTTCGAGAGCGGCTTTTCTGCCAGGTATGCCGAGAAACGGTCCGCCCGTGCGACCTCGGCGTCCAGCGTGCGCTCGTAGGCGCCGAAGTCCACGTCCCCCCAGATCAGCGACAGGGCGGCGGCGGGATCGGCGCCCGGCCCCTCCGGGCCGATCGGGTGGGCCACCTCCAGCGGCTCCCACGGCAGGTCCTCCACTTCGCCGCCCATCACCTCCACGCCGGGATCGGCCAGCCCCGCCACCGCGTCGGGGCCGCAAACCTCGCGCAGGATGGCGCCCAGCGCGCGCGTTGCGACGCGCACGTGCTCTGCGGTGATGCGCTGGCCGGGGATGCGGACCCCGAAGAGCATCGGATACGCGTTCGCGGCGGCCACCTCCCACCCGGCCGCGGCGATCTCACGCTGCATCGCGCGGCTCAGGCGCCCCCGCGGCTCGAAGCTGGCGCTCATCGACCACCCACGCATCCGCCGCAGGTGCTCGCGCGGGTCCGCTTCTCCCTCCCCTTCGTACAGCGCGACCATGTCTTCGGAATTGGAGTAGAGCGCCACCCCGTGACCGATTCGCCCGCTGCCCATCACCGCCGCCCAGAACACGCGCCCGTCGTCGAAGCGCAGCGCCACGGGCTCGTGGTCACCCATCGCCTCCCACGGCCGCGCGCGGTGAAACGCGGCCGCGGCGTGATGGAACGCGGCGACCTCGCCGGGCGAGGCCTCGGTCTCGGCCCAGGTCGCCGGCGTGGTCAGGTAGCCACCCACCGGGCTCTCGGACAGGTGCTCCAGCGACCCCGCGATCGCCTCGTCCAGCTCGATCATCTCCGCCGCGGCCACGCTGATCCCGCGCGGTGCAGCTCGGGCGCGAGCAACCGGGCCAGCGCCTCGTCGCGCACGTGCAGCCGGGGCGGCAGCACACCCAGCTGCCGCCCCGCCGCCAGCACGGCGTCGGCCACTGCCCGGGCTCGGGCGGCCGCGCCCACCGGCCGGCCGGCCAGCACGTCGCCGTGCACGATCAAGCCCGCCGCGCCCACGATCGCCAGCGCCGGGTGAGCGTCTGGCGACTCGCGGAAGCGGATGTGCACCGGAACCACGTCGGCTTCCCAGATCTCCGCCGCCCGCGCGACGGGGCTCCACGGCTCCTCACCGTGCCGCCGCGCCGAGCCGCTGGCCAGCCGCAGCGTCCGATCCGTCACGCGGCCGCGGTCGCGGCAGCAGGCTTTGTACTTCTTACCCGAGCCGCAGGGGCATGGGTCATTGCGGTGTGGTGTGCTCATCGATCGGCGCGTCGCAGCGAGGTAAGGCAGGCCTCGGATCGGCGGGGAGGAAATCCGGAGAGCCGTGCGTCCGGTTCCCATCGCTCACGCACTACAATATGAAATCGACGCTGCGCAGTCCACACTTTGTTCACTTCGACGCATCACACCAACACGGGGGGAGAGACCACCTCGGCCTCTCCCCCCGTGTTGGTTCCTGACGCCCGCCTCGGTCCGGCAGCCGTAGCGGCGTCACCAGGTATGTCGTGATCGACGCCAAGCCACAGCCTGGACCGCGACGGCAGCTCAATCCCACCAGCAGTACAGCGTTCGCGCCTTCCGGATCTCCCTCTCCAACTCCCTGACCGACCCCGTGCCCTGCGTCACCACGTCGGGGCATAAGGCGTACAGCCGGCGAGCGACATCGGCCGCTTGGCGCGGCGTGAGCTCGCGGGCGAAGCGGCCCTCCACGTGGTCGTAGCCGATCCCGGTCACCGTGAACGGGTGGTTGCGGTGCAGCGCCGCCAGCCAGCTCACCACGCTGTCGGTGCCGATGTCGTAATTTGCCCCGTTCGTCCCCACCGCGCGCATCGCCGCGTAGGGATCGTACCGCGGGTACAGCACCAGCGCCTCCGGCTGGCCGCCGATGCCGAACGTCTGGTCGTGCCGGAAGAGCATGAACCCGCGCGCCCGGAAGAGCGGCGCCGCGGCGGCCAGGAGCGGCCCGGCCCGGCGGGTGTGAACCGGCGCGGCGAAAGCCTTCACGGTGTCGGAGGTGCCGGCCTCGCGGTCGTGCAGCACCATCGGCTCCGCCCGGGCGCCGGCGAGGCGCTCCAGCGCGCGCACCGCGCCGGGATAGTCCGCCGGCACGGCGAAGTCGTCGGGAAGACGCGCCGGCAGCTCCGCGGCCTCAGCCGCGGGCCGGGCCCTCGCGGCGCCGGCGCCCAGGCCGGGGAGCCGATCAGGGATGGGGAGGAGGAGGATGGCGATCACGGCCAGCACCGCCATCTCCGCCACCGCGGCCGGGCCGATCGAGATGCGGGGCACGCCGTCACGCGGCGTCTCGGCCAGCCCCAGCCCGCGCAGCAGCCTCCGCTCGCGGGCGCGAGCCCACAGCTCCCGCAGCTGCGGCAGGGGGAACACCGTGTCCCACGACGCGGCCAGCGCGCCGCGAAGCGTGTAGCCGTAGCTCCCGTCCTCCACGCGGCGGTACACCCCCGCCGTCACGCCGCGCTCCATCGCCGCCCGCGTCTCGCGCACGAGGAACGCTTCCACGCCCTCCCCCTCGCGCAGCAGCGGCACGGTGGGTACGCCGGCGTAGTCACGCTCCCACAACGCCCGCAGCACGGCGCGCAGCCGCCCGGGGTTGCGCACCGTGGGCAGGTACACCGCGCGCAGCCCCGGCGCCGAGGCCACGGCGTGGTCCGTCACCATCAGCCGGCGCCCGTCCGCAGCCGCCACGGTGATCCGCGTCATCAGCTGTCCGGCGCGGCCCGCCTGGCTGCCGGCCATCAGGATCACCGAGGCCAGCTCGTGCGTCTGGGGGTGCACGTGCATCGCGCGGAGCGTCGACACCTGCGGGCGGATTTCGATCCAGCGTCCCAGGTGCTCGAACCCGGCGCGCCGCAGCTCCTTCACCCGACCGGCGAAGGTGGCCAGCGCCGCACCCGTCATCCCCTCCGCCTCGCCGGTGAACGGCACCAGGCGCAGCTCCGCCGGCTCCCGCATCCGCCGCCACACCTGGATCGTCGCCCCGATCCGGGGGAAGACGAAGTTCAGCAGCAGCACGCTCTTCCACACCCACTCCGGCAGCAGCACCGCCACGATGACGAGGATGATCACCTGCAGCCCGGTGGCCACCGCCAGCTGCGCCACGTCACGCGTGACTCTCCGCGCGCTGATCGGCCACGCGATCGAGAACACCAGCAGGCAGAGCAGGAGCTTCATCGGGGGATGGACGAACGGGCGGAGGTGGGATGACGGCAAAACGGCAGGGGACGCCGTTGAAGTCCGCGAAGGCGGACTGCGTGCCGTTGTAGCTGCGACTTCAGTCGCAACTTCGCGATCCGGGATTTTCCGCTAGCGGGGAGCCGGCGGGACGATCGGGGGATCTCAGTAATCGGAAGGAATCATCCAGCCCTGAGATCAGACGCGGGGAAAGACCCGCCCGGCCTCTCCCCGCGTCTGATCTTCCGATGGGCCGCCCGGCTGCCTCAGCTCAGCAGCCGCAGCGGCATCACCAGGCACAGGTAGTCGGGCGTGTCCTCGTTCCCCAGCGGCATCATGGTGGCGGCACGCTCGGGGGCCTTGAAGCTCATCCGCACCTCGTCGGTAGGCATGTAGCGCAGCAGCTCCAGCAGGTACTGGGCGTTGAAGCCGATCTCCAGCGGCTCGCCGTCGTACTCCACCGGCAGCTCCTCGTTGGCGGCGCCCAGGTCCGGGCTCTCCACGCTGAAGCGCAGCATCGGCCCGCCCAGGCTCATCCGGATGCGGTGCGTCTGGTCGCTGGCCACGATCGCCATGCGGCGGACGGCGCCGGTCAGCGCGCCCTTGTCCGCCACCATGTTCTTGTCGTTGTCCTTGGGGATCACCTGCTCGTAGTTCGGATACGGCCCCTCGATCAGCCGTGTGAACACCTGCACCGTGTCGCTGCGGAAGCCGATGTGGTTCTCCGAGCGCGCCACCTCCACCTGCGCGTCGCCGCCGAACAGCCGCTGCACCTGCTGCAGCGCCTTGGGATGGACGATCAGGTCCACCGCCGGCACCTGCGCCGCGGCCTCCACCGGCAGCGTCATCTTGGCCAGGCGGTGCCCGTTGGTGGCCACCATCCGCATCTCGCCGTCGCGCAGCTGCCACAGCACCCCGTTCAGGATCGGGCGCGTCTCCTCGGTGCTGGCCGCGAACGACACGTGGGTGATCAGCCGCTGCAGCTCGGCCCCGGTCACCTTCCAGCTTTCGGTGAAGTCGACCCTGGGGAAGGCGGGGAACTCGTCGCGCGGCAGCCCGTTCAGCTTGAAGCGGCTGCGCCCGCTGTTGATCAGGATCGAGTCGCCCTGGGTGCTCATCTCCGTGGCCCCGGGAAGCTCGCGGGCGATCTCCTGGAGCTTCTTGGCCGGCGCGGTGATGGCGCCCGGCTCCGCCACCTCGGCGGGCACGCGCACGCTCACCGAGGTGTCGAGGTCGGTGCCGCTCATCCGCACCGCACCCTCCTCGGCCTCGATCAGGATGTTCGAGAGCACGGGGAGGGTGGTGCGGGTCGGGATGCTCCCGGCCACCGCCGCCAGCCCCTGCAGGAAGTTCTCACGCGTGATGGTGAATCGCATACGCTGTCCGCAGCTCAGGCTGGAGTGGCCGGTGCTTTTCCACCGGAAACCATACTTCTATAGGTCAGGTTACTAGAATCAGTAGTAGTAGTAGAGGGTGTGGACCCGTGGACAACCCCTCTCCGCTACCCCGCATCCCGTTGCGGCTGCCGTGCTTCCGGCCCCTCGCGGCGCTGTGGGAACCGCTGTGGGGAACCGCCCGGTTATCCACGGGCTCCACATTCCCACGGCCGCGGCCGGTTACCCACAAGTTCTCCACGGCCTTTCCACGAGGCGTTTCCACAGCCCCGTCACGGTCCGTTTCGGGCCCGTCACGCCCCGGCCACGACCTCTCCGGAGGGGCTCCGGGATCACGTCCCGGGGATCGTGACGATCAAGCTGAACAGGCGCCCGGGACGCGCGCAAATACGCGCCCGCCCCTGCGCCTGTCAAGACACAGCGTGCAAGGGGTCAGCGGAGGGACGCGCGGATCTGGTCAACGCGCTGCCGGAACCCCGGGTCGGCGGCCATGTCTTCCTCCACCTTGCCGATGGAGTGGATCACCGTGCTGTGGTCGCGCCCGCCGAACAGCTTGCCGATCTCCACCAGCGGCAGGTCGAACAGCTCGCGGGTGAGATACATGGCCACCTGGCGCGGAACCGTCAGGTCCTTGGTGCGCTTCTTCGACTGCAGCTGCTCGGGGGTGGTGTTGAACGCCTGCGCCACCCGCTCGCGGATCCGCTCGGGGCTGAGCTCCACGCCGTTGAACCCCGGCGCGCCCCCGCCACGGTGCGCCCCGCCCAGCGCCTCCTGCGCCAGCGCCAGGTCGATCGGCCGCTGCGTGAGCGACGAATACGCCAGCAGCTTGATCACCGCGCCCTCGATCTCGCGCACCGAGCTGGTCCGGTTGCGGGCGATGAAGGTCAGCACGTCCTCGGCGTCGCGGATCAGCAGCCCGTCCTCTTCCACCTTGCGGCGCAGGATGGCCATCCGCGTCTCGAAGTCGGGCGCCTTGATGTCGGCCACCAGCCCCCACTCGAAACGCGACACCAGCCGGTCTTCCAGCCCGATCTCCTTGGGCGGCCGGTCGCTGGTCAGCACGATCTGCCGCTGGGCGTCGTGCAGCGCGTTGAAGGTGTGGAAGAACTCCTCCTGCGTCCGCTCCTTCCCCTCCAGGAACTGGATGTCGTCCACCAGCAGCAGGTCGATCTGCCGGTACTGCCGGCGGAACTCGGCCATCGAGCCTTCCTGGATCGCGCTCACCAGCTCGTTGGTGAAGCGCTCGCTGCTGATGTACATCACCCGCTTGGTGGGCTCGCGCTCCAGCATGGCGTGCCCGATGGCGTGCATCAGGTGCGTCTTCCCCAGCCCCACCCCGCCGTACACGAACAGCGGGTTGTAGTGGCGCGCGGGGGCCTCGGCCACGGCGTGCGCGGCCGCGGCGGCCAGCTGGTTGTTGTTCCCCACCACGAAGCGGGGGAAGGTGTAGCGCGGGTTCAGCGGCACGGTGCCGCGCACTCCGCCGACCGGCGCCGCGGGGGCGGCCGTGGCCACGGAGGGCTGGGCGTGCACGGACGACAGGACGGGCACGGGCGGGGGCGCGGTCTCGGGCGGAGAAGGCGGAGTGGCGGCCGGTTTCCCGTTCGCCTGAAATTGGACAGATAAGGTGAAGCGCCGGCCGAACAGGCGCTCGCCGATGGCGGTCAGCAGCTCCGCGTACTTGTCCTCCACCCAGTCCACCGCGAAGGGGTTGGGGGTGGAGACCACCAGCAGGTCCTGCGAGATCGCCACCGCCTCGGTGGGCGCCAGCCAGGTCCGGAACGCCTGCTCGGGAAGGGCCGCCTGCGCGGTGCTCAGGATGCGGGACCAGACTTCTCCGGCGGTGTGCTCCATGACCTCTGAACGGCGGGCGCGGGACTGCTGAACAGGTAGGCGCCCAAGCTAGACCTGGGGTGTGGAAAAGTCAAGGAAGCCCGCATGGCTGCTGGAGTTTCTTCGGTTTGTGCGCCCCTTGCCAGACCCGCCTTTCGGCACTATGGAGGGTGCCCGTAGCAGCGTAATCTCTGTCACTGCCAGACAGTTGTGCCAGCCCGTGTAGCAGCATCTTTCCACCAAATCGCAAACCGGCGAAGAATACATCCCGAACAGCGGCACCCCGTTCGCCTCCGCCGGACGAGTGAACGACGCATCCGCCCTGCCATGTCCATCATGTCCGGAACGATTGCGTTGCGACGCATGCGCGGGATCAGTCCGTGGAAGCAGCCGTGCGGTGAAGTAAACAGTTCCGATATCGTCCAGTTTCGGCCATGGAAAGGGAAAGTGGACGGCCGCTGACCCGATCGACAGGTCAGCGTTCCCCCAGCGCGCGCTCCACTTCGTCCAGCCAGGCGAGCTCGGCCTCGAACTGCCGGATGGTGAGATCCACCATCAGCCGGGCGGCCACGTGCGAGGCTTCGTCGGTGTCGCCGAAGGAGGCCAGGGTCTCGCGCTCGCGGGCGGCCTCGTGCCGCAGGAACGCGCGCCGGCGCCCCACCTGCCGCGTGACGGCGCCCGGGCCGGCGTGGTGTGCCAGCGCCAGCCAGGTAAAGAACGGCGGCGGCAGCCGCTGCTCGGCCCAGTCGGCCCGCTCCAGGGCGGCGGCGAGGGCGGCGGTGCCCTTCCCGGTGGGCGCGTACACGCGGCGCTCGGGCCCGGCGGACGCATCGTCCTCAGCGGGGTCCACGGGCGCCACATGGCCCTGCTCGGCGAGCTTCTTCAGCGAGTAGTACACCTGCGGGCGCGAGATCCCGGCCCAGTCGCGCACCTCGCGGTCCTCCAGCTCGGCGCTGGCCGCGTAGCCGTGCATCGGCCGCTCGTGCAGCAGCGCGAGCACCACCAGGTCCGCCACGGTCAGCCGTCCCGCACGTTCAGCCATGGTCGAGTCGATGGGAATGATGTTCAGCCGCGTCCCGCCGGACGTCGCGAACCAGGTGCGTGATACGATGTTACCGCTCTGGTCAGCACTAAAGAAAAGGTTCTTCGTCGATTTAGTTGCAGCCTGACCGCACCGGACACTCCCTTGCGCGTCGACGTGGGTTCCGACGATTGCGTCAGCGCCGGACTCGTCGACGAGTGGCTGCAGGGTGGGAATGAGCTGAGTATCGAATTTTCTGCAGCACACCCGGTTCGGCGTTCACCCCGTCTTCTGCGCCTGAAGGCTTCGGCAACTGCGTCATCAGGGGGAATCGAGCCCACCGCAGCCTCCGTGCGTCGCCCAGCCTTCGTGGCGATAGGCCGAATGATCGTCATCCAGCC
>DASWMA010000163.1:0-2185 GCA_036399995.1 Longimicrobium sp.
CACGGGCGCGACGGGTCGCGCCGTGTGCGCCAGGGTGAGGGCTCCGCGCGGCGCCCAGCGCCGCACGCACCCAGCCTCAGCCCTCGTCCCCGCCCTCCTTGCGCGACTTCCACCACCACCAGAACACGCCCCCGGCCATCACCGCGGCGGCGATGGCGAGCCATTTCCCCGACGACTCCACGGCGCCGCGGATCTGCTCCCAGTTCTCGCCGGCGGTGGCGCCCAGGTACACGATCAGCCCGTACCACAGCGCCGACGCCAGCGCCATCGGGATCGCCGCGCTCCAGAACCCCACCCCGCTCGTCCCCGCGAAGATGGGGACCACGGCGCGGAACATGGGGAGGAAGCGCGAGATGAAGATCACGATCACGCCGCGGCGCTCGTAGAAGCCCGAGAGCTTCTTCATCTGCCTGGGCTGCAGCAGCTTGCGGCCGATGCGGCCCTCGAAGAACGCCGTCCCCTTGGTTTTGCCCAGCCAGTACATCAGCAGCGCGGTGGAGAGGTTGGCGAGCCACACCACCAGGAACATCAGCCACGGGTTCCCCTGCCCCGCCCCCGCCAGGAACCCGCCGAAGAGCGCCACCATGTCGGCGGGCACCGGCGGAAACACGTTCTCCACCGCCGCGATGACGCCCACGACGAGGTAGACGAGGACGGGCGGAAGGCTCTTCAGCCACTCGAGCAGCGCGTCGACGAAGCCTCCCACGGTCAGAGCCCCGGGTTGCGGCGATGGCGGGCGTGCACCTCGTCCACGCCCTCCATGTCGTCGATCAGGGCGACGGCGAAGCAGGCCAGCCCCTCGCCGCGGCCGATCCACCCCAGCCCCTCGTTGCTCTTCCCCTTGATCGACACGTGGTCGGGGGCGATGCCCAGCACGGCGGCGAGCTTCTGCTGCATGGCGGGGGCGTGGGGTCCAATTCGGGGAGATTCCGTGACGACCGTGACGTCCACGTTCACCACCTGGTAGTTGCGGCCCTCCAGCAGGCGCACGACGCGCGCCAGCAGCTGCAGCGAGTCGGCGTCCTTCCACTCGGCGTCGGTGGGCGGAAAGTGCCGGCCGATGTCGCCCAGCCCGGCGGCGCCGAGCAGCGCGTCGGTCACCGCGTGCGCCACCGCGTCCGCGTCGGAGTGCCCGTCCAGCCCGCGCCCGGCGGGGATCTCCACCCCGCCCAGGATCAGCCTGCGTCCCGCGGCGAAGCGGTGTGAGTCGTACCCGTGGCCGATGCGCATCAGTCGAAAGGAAGAAGCCCGATTGCGGGGAATGCGTCCGCGAGCCGCGCGAGCTCAGCCACGCGGCGGCGGAAGAATAGCGGCGCGACGGGCACGGCGGCAAACGGTGCAACGATGATGGACCGGTCGCGGCCGCCGCCCCGCTCCCGGCGCGGCGCGCGACGTTCCGCCGGGGAACGGATGGGAAGCAGGCCACGGCTCTGCCACGTTTGACACGTACACATCACGCCTGCAATCTTTGCGATCCGTACTGGCGGGGACGATCCTTTCGCCCTGCCGGACCATCGACGGATCCCGTCCATGGGCCTCCGTTCGCTCGCATCACCCGAGCGCACCATGCCCGCTCACAACCCGGACGCCGGTCTCCACCCCGCCTGCTTCGCGCGTCGTGGTTCCTCGCGCGGCATCGCTCGCCGCTCCCGTCCTTCCGCGCATCGGAACGGCACCCCGGGAGATTGTTTCGAGCAAATACGTTGCACCTCCCGGGGCGCCGAGGCGCCGAGCGTGGGGGTGCGATGAGTGCTGGAAGCACACCCGTCTCGCCGCCGCGCGGCGACCTGTCGGAGTTCGCGGAGACCGTGCTCCGGCTTTCGCGCGATCGGTGGGGCCCGGCGGGCGCGGTGGTGCTGATCGGGCGCGACGCCGCCCTGCTGCAGGCGCAGGCGCGGCTGCAGCGCTTTGCCGCCTGCGACCGCGCGGTGCTGCTCACCGGCGAGACGGGGACGGGGAAGGAGCTGTTCGCACGGGCCCTGTACCTGGCCGGGCCGCGGTGCGGCAAGCCGTTCGTGCGCGTGAACTGCGCGCAGTACCACGAGGGCAGCCTGATGGCGAGCGAGCTGTTCGGCCACAAGCGCGGCAGCTTCACCGGCGCCGTGGCCGACCACCGCGGGCTGTTCGAAGAAGCCGACGGCGGCACCATCTTCCTGGACGAGATCGGCGAGATGTCGCTTTCCGC
>DASWMA010000164.1:0-9068 GCA_036399995.1 Longimicrobium sp.
CGCGGCCGCGCGGAGCAGGAGGAGCTGATCGGCTTCTTCGGCAACACGCTGCCGCTGCGCGCCGACCTCTCCGGCGACCCGTCCATCCGCACGCTGCTGGCGCGGGTGCGGGGGACCACGGTGGACGCCTTCGCCCACCAGGACGTGCCCTTCGAGAAGCTGGTGGACGCGCTGGGGGTGGAGCGCTCGCTGAGCCATTCGCCGCTCTTCCAGGTGATGCTCACCCTGCAGAACGCCACCGAGGGCGCGGTGGAGCTGGAGGGGGCCGAGGTGCGCCTGGGCGCACCCGAGCTGGGCACCTCGCGCTTCGACCTGACGGTGGGGCTGTGGGAGACCGGCGCCGGCATCGCCGGTTGGGCCGAGTACGCCACCGCGCTGTGGGACGGGGAGACGATCGCGCGGCTCACCGGCCACCTCGACGCGCTGCTGCGCGCGGCGGCCGCGGCCCCCGACGCGCCGGTCTCCGCGCTCCCGATCCTCTCCCCCGCCGAGCGGGCGCAGGTCACCGACTCCGTCAACGCCACCGGCCGCCCGGACTTCGCCGGGGCCGACATCGTTCAGCTCGTTTCGGAGCAGGCGGCGCGGACGCCGGGCGCGGCGGCGCTCGAGTTCGGCGGCGCGGCGCTGACGTACGCGGAGGTGGAGGCGCACGCGAGCCGGCTGGCCCAGCGCCTGGCGCGTCTCGGGGTCGGACCCGACGCGCGGGTGGCGGTGTGCCTGGAACGCTCGCTGGAGATGCCGATCGCCGTCCTCGCCGTGCTGAAGGCGGGCGGGGCGTACGTGGCGGTCGACCCCGCGTACCCGGCGGACCGTGTGGCGTACATGCTGGAAGACAGCCGCGCCTCCGTCGTGATCACCACGTCGGACGTGGCGGCGCGGCTGCCGCGGGTGGAGGGGACGGCGGTGCTGCGGCTCGACGCGGAGGCGGAGGACATCGCCCGCGAGCCGTCCGCATCGCCCTCCATCCCCCGCCACCCCGAGAGCCTGGGCTACGTGCTCTACACCTCGGGGTCCACGGGGCGGCCCAAGGGCGCGGCGCTCCCCCTGCGCGCGCTGGGCAACCTCGTCCGCTGGCAGGTGGAGCGGTGGGGCGATGATGCGGCCGCGCGCACGCTGCAGTTCGCGTCGCTCTCCTTCGACGTGTCGTTCCAGGAGATCTTCAGCACCTGGGCGGCCGGCGGCACCCTGGTGCTGATCGACGACGATACGCGCCGCGACGCCGAGCGCCTGCTCGACCACCTGCGCGAGAACCGCGTGGAGCGCGTCTTCCTCCCCTTCGCCGCGCTGCAGAACCTGGCGGAGACGGCGGACGAAAAGGACAAGGGCAGAGGGGACAGGGAACAGGGGACAGGGGACAGCGGGCGGAGCGGTGCGCATCTCCCCGATCTCCGCGAGGTGATCACCGCGGGCGAGGCGCTGCGGGCCACGCCGCAGCTGCGCGCCTTCTTCCGCGCTAACCCGCGGGCGGTGCTCGAGAACCAGTACGGCCCGTCGGAGACGCACGTGATCTCCGCGCAGGTGGTCGAGGGCGACGTGGATGCGTGGCCGGCGCTGCCGCCGATCGGCGCGCCGGTGGCCAACACGCGGCTCTACGTGCTGGACGGGCGGATGGAGCCCACGCCCCCCGGCGTTCCCGGCGAGCTGTTCGCGGGCGGCGACTGCCTGGCGCGCGGCTACCTGGGCCGCCCCGCGCTCACCGCCGAGCGCTTCGTCCCCGACCCCTTCTCCCCCGTCCCCGGCGCGCGCCTGTACCGCACCGGCGACCGCGTGCGCTGGCAGGCCTCCGGTTCCGAGCCAGACCCACGCACCTTCGCACCCTCGCACCCTCGCACCTTCGCACTGGAGTACGTCGGCCGCACCGACTTCCAGGTGAAGGTCCGCGGCTTCCGGGTGGAGCCGGGCGAGGTGGAGGCCGTGCTGGGCACGCACCCGGCCGTGCGCCAGGCCGCCGTGGCCGCGCGCGGCGAGGGCGCGGAGAAGCGTCTGGTCGGATACGTGGTCCCCACCGCGGGCGCCGCGCCGGGGCACGCGGAGCTGAGGGCGCACGTGGCGGCCCATCTCCCCGACTACATGGTGCCGGCGGCGTGGGTCACGCTCGACGCGATGCCGCTGACCCCCAGCGGCAAGATGGACCGCCGCGCCCTCCCCGATCCCGACCCGGCCGCGCTGGGCGCCGGGAAGGTGCCGCCGCGCACCCCGGCCGAGGAGGTAGTGGCCGCGGTGTGGGAGCGCGTGCTGGGCGTGTTCCCCGGCGTGCACGACGACTTCTTCGCGCTGGGCGGGCACTCACTGCGCGCCACGCAGGTGGTGGCGCGCATCCGCGAGGCGTTCGGCATCGACCTGCCGCTGCGCGCGCTGTTCGAGGCGCCCACCGTGGCCGGGCTGGCCGCGCGCGCCGTGGCCGCCCGCGCCGGCGGCGAGCACCGCGTGGCCCCGCTCGTCCCCGCGCCGCGAGCGGGGACGCTTCCGCTCTCGTTCGCGCAGCAGCGCTTCTGGTTCCTGGAGCGGCTGGGCGCCGCGCCGGCCGCCTACAACGTCCCCGTGACGCTGCGCCTGCGCGGCACCCTGGACGCCGGCGCCCTGGGCCGCGCGCTGAACGGCGTGGTGGCCCGCCACGAGGCGCTGCGCACCGTGTTCCCCAGCGAGGCGGGCGGGCCGGTGCAGGTGATCCTCCCCGCGCTCTCCATCCCCCTCCCGGTGGACGACCTCTCCACCCTTCCCGGGGCGGAGCGCGAGGTCCAGGCGCGGGGGATGTCGGACGACGAGTCGCGCGCCACGTTCGACCTGGAGGCGGGGCCGCTGGTGCGCGCGCGGCTGCTGCGGCTGGGCGCGGACGAGCACGTGCTCCTGCTGACCCTGCACCACGTGGTGGTGGATGCGTGGTCGCTGGAGATCCTGTTCCGCGAGCTGTCGGCGTTGTACGCCGCGGAGCTGGAGGGGCGCGATGCGGGGCTGCCGCCGCTCCCCGTGCAGTACGCCGACTATGCCGTGTGGCAGCGCCAGCGGCTGGACGGAAGCGCGCTGGAGGGCGAGCTGGCCTACTGGCGCGGGCGACTGCAGGGCGCCGCCACCCTGGCGCTCCCCACCGACCGTCCGCACCCGGCGGTGCAGAGCTTCCGCGGCGCCACGCACCCCTTCGCCCTTCCGCGCGAGACGTGGGAGGCGGCCACGGCGCTGGCGCGCCGCAACGGCGCCACGCCGTTCATGGTGCTGCTGGCGGCCTTCGACGCCCTTCTCCACCGCTGGTCGGGGACGGAGGACGTGGTGGTGGGCTCACCGGTGGCGGGGCGCACGCCCGAGCAGACCGAGCCGCTGATCGGCGTGTTCCTCAACACGCTGGCGCTGCGGACCGACGTCTCGGGCGACCCCACCTTTTCGGCGCTGCTGGGACGCGTGCGCGAGGGGACGCTGGACGCCTACGCGCACCAGGAGGTCCCCTTCGAGCGGCTGGTCGAAGAGCTGAAGATCGAGCGCAGCCTCACCCGGCATCCGCTCTTCCAGGTGATCTTCTCGATGCACGCCGCCCATGCCGGCGCGCCGGAGCTGCCGGGGCTGACGGTGGAAGCGGGCGAGGGCGACACCGGCACCACCAAGGTGGACCTGGTCCTCGCCGTGGTCGAGCACGAGGGTGCGCTGAGCGGCGTGTTCCAGTACGCGTCGGACCTGTGGGACGCCGCGTCGATCGAGCGGATGGCGGCGCACTTCGGCGTGCTCCTGGCCGCCGCCGCGGCGGAGCCCGAGCGGCGCGTCTCCGAGCTGCCGCTGATGCCGCGGTGGGAAGAGACGCTGGTGCTCAGCACCTGGAACCGCACCGACGCCGAGTACCCGCGCGGCGCCATCCACCACCTGTTCGAGGCCGCGGCCGAGGCGAGCCCCGAGTCCGTGGCCGTGTCGCACGCGGACGGTTCGCTCACCTACCGCGAGCTGGACGAGCGGGCGAACCGTCTCGCGCATCGGCTGCGGCGGCTGGGGATCGGCCCCGAGGTGCGCGCGGCGGTGTGCATGGAGCGCACGCCCGAGCTGGTGGTGGCGCTGCTGGCGGTGCTCAAGGCGGGGGGAAGCTACGTCCCCGTCGACCCCGCCTACCCGGCGGAGCGCATCGCCTGGATGCTGGAGGATTCCGGCGCGCCCGTGCTGCTGACGCACGCGCGGCTCGCCGGCCGCCTCCCCGCCTTCGCCGGCCACGTCGTCCGCGTGGACGCGGAGTGGGCCGAGATCGCGGCCGCCGAGCCGGCCACGCGTCCGGAGGTGGCGGTGCAGCCGGAGAACGTGGCGTACACCATCTACACCAGCGGCAGTACCGGGCGCCCCAAGGGGGTGCAGATCGAGCACCGCAGCACCGTTGTCCTCCTGCACTGGCTCAAGGAGCACGTGTCGGACGAGGAGCGCCGCTCGGTGCTGGGCTCCACCTCCGTCTCGTTCGACGTGTCGATCGCGGAGATCTTCGGCACGCTGTGCTGGGGAGGGCGGCTGGTGCTGGTGAAGAACGCGCTGTCACTCGCCGAGCTGCCGGCGGGCGAGGCGCCGGTGCTGGCCAGCATGGCCCCCAGCGCGGCGGCCGAGCTGCTGCGCACCGGCGCGATCCCCCCGTCCGTCCGCGTGCTGAACCTGGGCGGCGAGGCGCTTCCCAACGCGCTGGCGCAGGGGCTGTACGACACGGGCACGGTGGAGCGGGTGGCCAACTTCTACGGGCCCACGGAGGATACGACGTACTCCACCTTCTCGGTGGTGGACCGCGGCGGCGAGCGGGTGTGGATCGGGCGGCCGGTGGCCAACACGCGGGCGTACGTGGTGGACGCGGCGCTGCGGCCCGTGCCCGTGGGCGTGCCCGGCGAGCTGTACCTGGCAGGCGAGGGGCTGTCGCGCGGCTACCACCGGCGGCCGGCGCTCACGGCCGAGCGCTTCGTCCCCAACCCCTTCGGCGCGGCGGGGGCGCGGATGTACCGCGTGGGCGACCGGGTGCGCTGGCGGGCCGACGGGAACCTCGACTACCTGGGCCGCCTGGACCACCAGGTGAAGATCCGCGGCCACCGCGTGGAGACGGGCGAGATCGAGTCCGTCCTCGCCGAGCACCCCGCGCTGCAGGAAGCCGCCGTGGTGGCCCGCGCGGACGCATCGGGCGACGTGCGGCTGGTCGCGTACGTGGTTGCATCCGCCGGGCACGCGGTGCCGGCGGCGGGCGAGCTGCGCGCGTTCCTCAAGGAGCGTTTGCCCGACTACATGGTTCCCGCCGCCTACGTGGCGCTGGAGCGGCTTCCCCTATCCCCCAACGGCAAGGTGGACCGCTTGAGCCTTCCCGAATCGTCCCCGCAAGACGCTCCGCAGGAGACGCGTGCCGAGCCGCGCAGCGTGCCCGAGCGCGCCATCGCGCGGGTGTGGGAAGAGGTGCTGGGCATCTCGGGCGTGGGGATGGATGACAACTTCTTCGAGATCGGCGGGCACTCGCTGCTGGTGGGGCGGATGCAGGAGCGGCTGAACGCGGTGCTGGGCGTGGAGGTGAAGGCGGTGGACCTGTTCCTCTACCCCACCGTGCGAGCCCTGGCCGAGCACCTGGCCGCCTCGCCCTCGGCGCCAGACGAGAAGGCCGGCGAGAGCGCAGGGCGCGGCTCGGGGCGGCGGGAGATGATGAGCCGGCTGCGCAGGCGATAGGGGCAGGCCTGGAGCAGGCTTGGAGCAGGCTTGGAGCAGGCTTGGGCAGGCTTGGAGCAAGCTTGGAGCAGGCTTGGAGCAGGCTTGGAGGGGCGGATAAATCCGCAGCAACAACCACACGAAGTCCGCCTGCGCGGACTGCAGGCGATGGTGTTGCCGCAACACGGTGGCGCGCGACGGGCTTCCACGAGGCTGGTCGCGTGCCCCGGGGCCGAGGTGGCACGGAGGGTTGGAAGGGGCGGATAAATCCGCGGCAACAACCACACGAAGTCCGCCTGCGCGGACTGCAAGCGATGGTGTTGCTTCAACACGGTGGCGCGCGACGGGCTTCCACGGGGCTGGTCCCGTGCCCCAAGGCCGAGGTGGCACGGGGGCTTGGAAGGGGCGGATAAATCCGCGGCAACGACCACACGAAGTCCGCCTGCGCGGACTGCAAGCAATGGTGTTGCCGCAACACGGTGGCGCGCGACGGGCTTCCACGAGGCTGGTGGCGTGCCACGGGGCCGAGGTGGCACGGCGGCCGGTAGTCCGCGAAGGCGGACTTCGTGTCGTTGTTGCAGCGGTTTCAACCGCCCTGCCGTTCGCCGGGCTGCACGTCTCGGCTTTGAGTGAAACCAGTCTTTCTTTCTGAATCTTTGAGGACGTGACGCAATGAGCGAGGCGGATAACGGGCGCGACTTCGACGTGGCCGTGGTGGGGATGTCGGGGCGATTCCCGGGCGCCGACGACGTGGAGCAGTTCTGGGCCAACCTGCGCGAAGGGGTGGAGTGCATCACCCACTTCAGCGTGGACGAACTGCGCGCGGCCGGCGTGCCCGAGAGCGAGCTGTCGCATCCGGACTACGTGCGCTCCATCGGGCGGCTGCGCGACGTGCAGCACTTCGACGCCGCCTTCTTCGGCTACTCGCCGCGCGAGGCCGAGATGCTGGAGCCGGGGCACCGCCTGTTCCTGGAGTGCGCCTGGGAAGCGCTGGAAGACGCCGGCCACGCCCCCGGCGGCGGCGAGGGGCGCGTGGGCGTATACGCCGGCGCCGGCGCCAGCGGCTACGCCGAGCGCCACGTGATGGGGAACCCCGCGCTCCTCGAATCCGTGGGCGCGTTCGGGGCGTTCCTGGCCAGCGGCAAGGACTTCCTGGCCACGCGCGCATCGTACAAGCTGGACCTGCGCGGCCCCAGCGTGAACGTGCAGACCGCCTGCTCCACGGCCCTCGTCGCCGTGCACCTGGCCGTGCAGAGCCTGCTGGCGGGCGAGTGCGACATGGCGCTGGCCGGCGGCGCCACCGTGCTGGTGCCGCAGGACACCGGCTACCTCTACGCCCCCGGCAGCATCTCGTCGCCCGACGGGCACTGCCGCGCCTTCGACGCGAAGTCGGCCGGCACCCTCTCGGGGAGCGGCGTGGGCGTGGTGGTCCTCAAGCGCCTGGCCGACGCGCTGCGCGACGGCGATCCCGTACGCGCGGTGATCCGCGGCAGCGCCATCAACAACGACGGCGCGGCCAAGGTGGCGTTCACCGCCCCCGGCGGCGAGGGCCAGGCCGCGGTGATCGGCGAGGCGCTGGCGGCCGCGGACGTGGACGCCGACACCGTGGGCTACGTGGAGGCGCACGGGAGCGGCACCGACCTGGGCGACACCATCGAGATCGCCGCGCTCACCCGCGCCTACCGCGCCCACACCGCGCGCGCCGGCTACTGCGCCGTGGGCGCGGTGAAGACCAACCTGGGCCACCTGGACACGGCCGCGGGGATCGCCGGCTTCATCAAGGCGGTGCTGGCGCTGGAGAACGGCGTGATCCCGCCCACGCTGCACTTCGAGGCGCCCAACCCGCGCATCGCCTTCGACGGCTCGCCCTTCTTCGTCCCCACCCGTGCGCTACCGTGGACGACGGAGGACGGGCAGCCGCGCCGCGCCGGGGTCAGCTCGTTCGGCATCGGCGGCACCAACGCGCACGTGGTGCTGGAAGAGGCGCCCCCGCGGGCGCCCAGCGGCCCCTCGCGCCCCTGGCAGCTGCTGACGCTCTCCGCGCGCACCCCGCAGGCGCTGGACGCGGCGGCCGCGCGGCTGGCGGATCATCTCCGCACTCACCCCGAGCTGCCGCTGGCCGACGTCGCCTTCACCCTGCGCGAGGGGCGCAAGGCGTTCGCGCACCGCCGCGCCGTGGTCGTCCGCGAGGGTGAGGACGCGGCGCAGATCGTGGGCGCGGCCACGCCGGACCGCACCGTGGCGGGCGTGGTCGAAGGCGAAAGCCGCTCCGTCGCCTTCCTCTTCCCCGGGCTGGGCGACCATTACCCGAACATGGCGCGCGGGCTGTACGAGGCGGAGCCCGTCTTCCGCGCCGAGGTGGACCGCTGCGCCGAGATCCTCCGCCCGCTGCTGGGCGAAGACCTGCGCGAGGTCCTCTTCCCCGGCGAGGCGCCGTCCGACGCCGCGCCGTCCAGCGGGTTCGACCTCAAGCGCATGCTGGGGCGCGACACGGCGGTCGATCCCTCCGCCGAGCGGCTGAACCACACCCTCCTCGCGCAGCCCGCCGTGTTCGTGATCGACTACGCGCTGGCGAAGGTGTGGATGAGCTTCGGCATCGTCCCCGCGGCGGTGATCGGGCACTCGCTGGGCGAATACGCGGCCGCCTGCATCGCCGGGATCCTGACGCTGGAAGACGCGCTCGCCCTGGTCGCCGACCGCGCCCGCATCATCCACGAGCTTCCCGGCGGCGCCATGCTCGCCGTGTCGCTCAGCCCCGACGAGCTGCGCCCCTACCTGTCGGCCGACGTTGCCCTGGCGGCGGTGAACGCGCCGGGGCTGACGGTGGCCGCCGGGCCGGAGGACGCGGTGGAAGCGATGCGGGCGAAGCTGGAGGCGGACGGAATCGTGGCCCGCCGGCTGGCCACCACGCACGCCTTCCACTCGCCGATGATGGCGCCGGCGGCGGAGCGGCTGGCCGCGCGCGTGGCCCGGGCGCGTCTGAATCCCCCCACCATCCCCATGGCCTCCAACGTCACGGGAACGTGGATCACCGACGCGGAGGCGATGGACCCGGGCTACTGGACGCGCCACCTGCTGGGCGCCGTGCGCTTCGCCGAGGGCGTGGCGGAGTTGCTGGCCGAGCCGGGGCGCGTGCTGCTGGAGGTGGGCCCCGGGCAGACGCTCTCCACCTTCGTGCGCCAGCGCGCGGGCGACGCCGCGGCCCCCGCGGCGGTGATCCCCTCGCTGCGCTACGCCTACGACCGCAAGCCCGACGCGCAGTTCCTGCTGGAGGCGCTGGGCCGGCTGTGGGCTGCCGGCATCACGCCGGACTGGAAGGCGTTCCGCGGTGATGAGGCGCGCCGCCGCGTGCGTCTGCCCACCTACCCGTGGGAGCGGCAGCGCTACTGGATCGAGGCGCCCTCCGCCTCCACCGCGCCGGCCGCCGTATCGCGCGGCCG
>DASWMA010000165.1:0-1838 GCA_036399995.1 Longimicrobium sp.
GCAGTATGCACAGGTCTTCAACGAGCCCGCGGCATACGACGACATCGCGAAGCAGTTCCTGCTGATCGCCCGCCGCACCCGCGACCCGCGCACCGGGCTGATGTACCACGCCTGGGACGAGGCGCGCGCGCAGCCGTGGGCCGACAGCGCCACCGGCCTGTCGCCGAACTTCTGGGCGCGCGCGATGGGGTGGTACGTAGTGGGCGTGGTGGAGACGCTGGACTACTTCCCCGCCAACCACCCGCAGCGCGACGCCATCATCCAGACGCTGCGCGACGCGGCCGAGGGGATCGCGCGCGTGCAGGACCCCGTCACCGGCCTGTGGTGGGACGTGCTGGACCAGCCGAACCGCGCCGGCAACTACCTGGAGGCCAGCGCATCGAGCATGTTCGCCTACGCCCTGGCCAAGGGCGCGCGGCTCGGATACCTGGAGCCGCGCTACCGCGCCGTGGCCGAGCGCGGCTTCGACGGGCTGCTGAGCAACCTGGTGCGCGAGAACGCGGACGGCACGGTGTCGCTCACCAACATCGTCCAGGTGAGCGGCCTGGGCGGCAACCGCCGCAGCGACGGCTCGTACCGCGACGGCTCGTTCGCCTACTACGTGAGCGAGCCGGTGGTGACGGACGACTACAAGGGCGTAGGCCCCTTCATCCTGGCCGCGCTGGAGCTGGGCCGATGACGCGCGGCACCGACACCGGCACCGCGCGCTTCGTCCCCGCCGCCGAGCGGGATTGGGAGGACCTCGGCGGCGGCGTCCAGCGCCAGGTGCTGGGCGACGATCCGGAGCTGATGATGGTGCGCGTGCGCTTCGCGGCCGGCGCGGTGGGCGCGCTGCACCACCACCCGCACCGCCAGGCCACGCTGGTGGAGTCTGGCCGCTTCCGCGTGGAGATCGGCGACGAGACACGCGAGCTGCGCTCGGGCGATGGCTTCTTCATCCCCCCGAACGTGGAGCACGGGGTGGTGGCGATGGAGGCGGGGGTGCTGGTGGACGTGTTCACGCCGGCCCGCGAAGACTTCCTGACCCGGGGCGACGGATGAGCGGCCTCTTCTCGCTGGATGGCAAGCGCGCGCTGGTGACCGGTGCCAGCCGCGGCCTGGGACGCGCCATCGCCGTCGCCCTGGCCGACGCGGGCGCGGACGTGGTGTGCGCCAGCACGCGGCGCGCGGGGACGGACGAGACCGCGGCGATGATCCGCGCCGCCGGCCGCCAAGCATGGCAGGTGGAGGCCGACCTCTCCGACCGCGCCGCCGTGCTGGCGATGGCCGAGGACGCGGAAGCGCAGGCCGGTGCGATCGACATCCTGGTCAACAACGGCGGCACCATCCGCCGCACCCCGGCGGCTCACCATGCGCTGGAAGACTGGGACGCGGTGCTGCGCACCAACCTCGACTCCGTCTTCGTCCTCTCACAGCGGCTGGGGCGTGGGATGATCGAGCGCGGGGCGGGGAAGATCGTGAACGTGGCCTCGCTCCTCTCGTTCCAGGGCGGGATCACCGTTCCCGCCTACACGGCCAGCAAGCACGCGGTCGCCGGGCTCACCAGGGCGCTGGCGAACGAGTGGGCGCGCCACGGCGTGCAGGTGAACGCCGTGGCCCCCGGCTACTACGCCACCGACAACACCCAGGCGCTGCGCGACGACCCCGCGCGCGCCGAGCAGATCCTTGCCCGCATCCCCGCCGGCCGCTGGGGCGAGCCGCAGGATCTCGCGGGCGCCGTGGTCTTCCTCGCCTCGCGCGCGGCGGACTACGTGAACGGCCACGTGCTGGTGGTGGACGGCGGATGGATGGCGCGGTGAAGCGATCGGCAGGGCGAATGAATTCGCTGCAACAACCAC
>DASWMA010000166.1:0-13620 GCA_036399995.1 Longimicrobium sp.
CTCCATCTCGCGCGTCTCGCCCGCCGTCAGCCGCTGCACGCACAGCCCCGCCGCGCGCTGCCAGCCGAAGCGGTGCTCCAGCTCGGCATCGTCCTCGGCCCGCAGCGAGAGGAAGAGCGTTCCCGCGTCGCCGTAGCCCACGTCGGCGCCGGTCTCCTCCCGCAGCGCCTCGGCGAAGCCGGGGTAGATCTCGCGCGCGGCCAGCAGCAGCTCCAGGAACGGCCCCGGCTCGTTCGCCTCGGCCAGCGGCGACAGCATCCCCGCGGCCGCGTGCGAAGCCTCCGCGCCGCAGGCGCCGCGCTCCAGCACCAGCACGGAAAGCCCGCCGCGGGCCGCGCGGCGGGCGATGGCACATCCGATCACCCCGCCGCCGATCACCACGACGTCGGGGTTTTTCGCTCCTCCCACTACGCTCCCTGCTCCGTCAGGTAGGCCTCGAACAGCCGCACCGCGGCCTCCACGTCGGCCACGTCCACCGCCTCGAAGGGCGAGTGCGAGTAGCGGATCGGCGGGGCCACCAGCAGCGCCTCCATCCCCTGCCGCACCAGGTGGGCGCCGTCGCTGCTGTAGTGGAAGAGCACCACGTCCTGCACGGGGATGCCGCGGCGCTCCGCCACCTCGCGCATCTCGCCGATCAGCCGGCGCGAGTAGTGGACGCTCGAGTCGCGGTGCACCAGCGCCGGCCCCGCGCCCAGGCGCACGGGCACGTGCGCCTCCGAAACGGTGGGGATGTCGCCCGCCAGCCCGTTGTCGATGATGAACCCCACCTCGAACGAGCGGCCGTCGCGCGCCAGGCTGCTGGCGCCCAGCATCCCGATCTCTTCCTGCACGGTCAGCGCGAAGGTCACGTCGAAGCGCCGCTCGGCGTTCGCGATCCGCCGCGCCACCTCCACCAGCACGGCCACGCCCAGCCGGTCGTCCATCGCCTTGCCGACCAGGAGACGGCCCATGCGGCGGACGCCGGGGTCCCACACCATCCGCGTGCCCACCCGGATCCCCCGCTCGGCGCACTCGGCCGCGGTCAGCCCCACGTCCACGAAGATGTCGTCCCACCCGTAGGTGGTCCGGGTCTTCTGCTCGGGCGTCAGCGCGTGGCCCGTGGTGGTGGCCACCACGCCGGGGAGCGGGCCGCCGTCCGCCAGCACCCGCACCGGCGAGCCGATGAAGTAGGGCGACGAGAACTGGTCGCGCTCGCCGGGGATCACGCGCAGGAAGCCCTCGGGCGAGACCGAGCGGACGATCAGCGACAGCTCGTCGGCGTGCGCCGCGAGCAGGACGCGCTTCCCGGGGCCGGGAAGGTGCAGGAAGAGGTTCCCCACCGGGCTCTGCGTCACCTCGCCCAGCGGCTCCCAGGCGCGGCGCACCCACTCCAGCACCTCGTCTTCCTGCCCGGTGGGCCCGGGAAGCTCGGTCAGCGTGCGCAGCAGCGCCTCCATCGGCTCCGGCTCGGGCTCGGGCTTGCCGTTGGCCGGCCGGCCGCCTGAAGACGCGTCGCGCGCGTTCCGCGGCTGCGCGTCGGCCGGGGCCTCGAGCGCGGGGTGCAGGTGCGGCTCGCTGCTGGTGAAGTCAGCCATGGCTCAAGTTTCCCCGTTTGGGCCGTCCACGCGGCCGATGCCCTCCCGCAGGTAGCTGCGCGAAAGCTCCACGTAATGCGCGGCGCTGGTGGTCACCCAGCGCAGCGACTCGCCGTCCAGCTCCTTCTTCACCTTCGCCGGCGTTCCCGCCGCCAGCGTCCGCGGCGGGACCTCGCTACCGGAGCCCACCACCGCCCCCGCGGCCACCAGCGCCGCGTCGCCCACCGTGGCGCGCTGCAGCACGGTCGCGTTCATCCCGATCAGCGCGCCGTTCCCCACCACGCAGCTCTCCAGCACCGCGGCGTGCCCCACCGTCACGTCGGTGCCGATCAGCGTGGGGCCCTGCCGGCTCACGTGCAGCACCACGTTGTCCTGGATGCTGGTGCGCGCGCCCACCCGGATCTCGTGCTCCGTCTCGTCGCCGCGGATCACGGCGCCGAACCAGACGCTCGCCTCTTCTTCGATGGTCACGTTGCCGATCACCACCGCCGTGGGCGCCACGAAGGCGGTGGGATGGATGCGGGGATGGATGCCGGCGTACGGGAGGATGGTGGCCATTCAGCGTTCTTCAAGAATCCGCGCCAAACGGTGCGCGTCGAGGTTGCTTCCGGTGAGCACGGCGGCCACGGGACCGTCCAGCGGATGGACGGCACCCTCCAGCAGCGCCGCGGCGGCCACGGCGGCCGAGCCCTCGGCCACCAAACCCTCTTCCACGTACAGCCAGCGGATCGCGCGGCGCACCGCGTCTTCCGAAACCAGCACCACCTCGTCCACCACCCGTCGCGCCAGCTCCACGGCGCGAAGGTCCGTGTCGCCCGAGAGCCCCTCGCACAGCGTCGGCCCGTACGGTGGCGAGACCAGCGCCCCCGCGGCCAGCGAGGCGTGCACCGCCGCGGTCTGCTCCGTCTGCACGCCCACGACGCGGACCCGATCGCCCAGCGCGCGGGCCACCACGCCCACGCCGCCGATCAGCCCGCCCCCGCCCACGGGGACGACCAGGGTGCGCACGTCGGGGAGCTCGTCGAAGATCTCCAGCCCCACCGTCCCCTGGCCGGCGACCACCGCCGGGTCGCTGAAGGCGTGCACGAAGCAGGCGCCGCTCGCCGCGGCGAAGGCCTCGGCCGCGGCATGTGCGTCGTCGTACCCGCCGGGTACCCGCCGCAGCTCGGCTCCGTGCCGCGCGATGCGCCGCTGCTTGGTGTCGGGCGCGCTCTCCGGCACGAACACCACCGCCCGCGCCCCCAGCAGCCGCGCCGCCAGCGCCACCCCCTGCCCGTGGTTCCCCGCCGACGCGGTCACCAGCCCGCGCGCCCGCTCCTCCGCCGCAAGCTGGGCGATGAAGTTGTAGGCCCCGCGCAGCTTGAACGACCCGGTGCGCTGGAACCCCTCCAGCTTGAGATGGACCTGAGTGCCGGAAATCTCCGACAGCCCGTCCGACCGCTCCAGCGGCGTGCGGCGCACCACCCGCTCCAGCCGCCGCGCCGCGGCGCGCACGTCGCCTACCGTAGGGAAGGCCGACGCGCCGCTCGCGGCGCCCTGCGCTGTGGTCACGCGGGGAACGATTCCTGCTGCTGCGCGCGCCCTTTCACGGCAGGCGGAAGGTCTGCGTGCGCTCCACCGGGTGGCTGGTGGAGGTGAGCCGCCCCGTGGCCACCAGCACGCGGCCGGCGGGGAGGCGCGCCGGCCGCCACGCTTCGCTCCAGCTGCGGGTCTGCCCCGGCGCCAGCGTCTCGGTGCGCAGCGCCTGGGTGAACCCCATGTCCTCGCTCCAGCGCCAGAGCACGGTGCCGCCGTCGCTCACGCTGAAGTCGTAGCTCTGGCCGCTGGAGAACTGGAGCGCCACCGGCTGCTGCGAGGTGTTGGTCACCTGCAGGGTGAAGCGCACGCTGTCGGCCGCCGCGTCGGTCTGCAGCGTCACGATCAGCGGCCCTCCCGCGCCCGCCGCGTCGCCCGACGTGGGCGCGGGGGCGTTGGCGACGGGCGGGCGGCAGGCGGCGGCGAACAGGGCCATGGCGGCAAGGGCGAGCGCGGGTCGCATCAAGGTCGGGCCGGGGGTGACGAGGTGTCGGCGGCGGCCGTCCACCCTGGCCGCTGGGGAGCGGCAACTCCATGCCGCTCCGCGTGTTTCCGGCGGCGTGGACTCGCAAGATAGAGGCCCCGGCGAAGGGGCGTCAAGCAATGCCCGCCGGCGCGCCGGAGCGCGCTTGCGAAAAATTTCACAAGCCCGTATATTGGGCCCCGACACACCCGGGAGAGCCAGGAAAAGCGAGAGATGGCGCACATTCCCGAACCCCGCAAGCGGGTGCGCGGCAACATCCCCAACGCGGGGCAGTACGGCAGCGTGGGCCTGCAGTTCGGGATCGGGATCGTCGCCTTCACGCTGGCCGGGAGCTGGCTCGACGGCCGGCTGGGCACCGCGCCCTGGCTGCTGCTGATCGGGGTGATGCTGGGCTTCGCGCTCAGCGCGATGTGGATCTACCGCCAGCTCGTGGTGAAGCCCCGCGAGCGCGCGAACCGGGAGGAGCGCAGTTGAACCCACGCCGCCTGATGCTGGCACTGGCCGGGATCGTCGCCATCGCGGCGGTGGTGTGGGCCGCGGCGCTGGCCTTCGTGGGCCCCGAGGGGCGGCAGGGCGCGTCGGTGGGCGCCGCGATCGCCGCGGGGTGGCAGGTGCTGGTGCTGGGCGTGCTCGCCGTCGCCCTCCCCGGCAACCAGCTGATCGCCCACGGGGTGGGGATGCTGGCGCGGCTGGCGATGGTGATTGCGGCGGGGGTGGTGATCGTGCCCGCCACGGGCCTTCCCCTGGCGCCCACGCTGCTGACGATGGTGACGGTGCTGTTCGCAACCACGTTGATCGAGCCGGTGGCCTTCAGCGGCGCCGGCGCACGGGACAAGCAAGGTAGATGATCGCTACAGCCGCAGTCCTGCTCGCCCTGGCCGGCGCCCCTGTGCAGGCGCAGCCCGGCCACGCCGCGCCGGCCACCGAGGCCGCCGCACCCGCGCACGGCGCGCCCGCCGCGCAGGAGCCCGGCCTCGGGCACGCCGGCGCCGCGGAGCACGCCACCGCGCAGCAGCCCGGGATCGGCGCGCCGCCGCACCAGCCCGCCGACGCCCACGCGGCCGAGGGCGGGCACGGGGAGACGCTCGACTTCCTGCACCACATCCAGGACTCGCGCGAGTGGGAGCTGCCGGGCGGGAAGGTGATCCACTTCCCCGCGAAGGGGAGCTGGATGCTGGGGCCGCTCGACATCACCCCCACCAAGCACGTGCTGTTCATGGCCTTCGCCGGCCTGCTCACGCTGATCACGCTCACCATGGGCGGGGTGCTGGCGCAGCGCGCCGAGCGCGGCCGCACCGCGGGGAAGCGGCACAACATCATCGAGGCGATGGTGCTGTTCATCCGCGGCGAGGTGGTGATGCCCAACATCGGGCACGGCGGCGAGAAGTACGTTCCGTTCATCGCCACCCTCTTCTTCTTCATCCTGTTCTGCAACCTGCTGGGGCTGATCCCCTACGGGTCGACCGCCACCGCGAGCGTGTCGGTGACGGCGGCGCTGGCGGTGATGGTGGCGGTGGTGGTGGAGATCGGCGGCCTGATCGCCGTGGGGCCGAAGCAGTACCTGGGCACCATCTTCTTCGTGCCCAAGGGGATGAGCAAGCCGGCGGCGATCGCCATGTCGCTGGCGCTGGCCCCCATCGAGCTGGCGGGGAAGATCGCGCGGCCCTTCGCGCTCACCGTGCGCCTGATGGCCAACATGACGGCCGGGCACATCGTGCTGCTGGCCATCATCTCGCTGATCTTCGTGTTCAAGAGCTGGGCGCTGGTGGCCTTCCCGGTGCTGATGGGGGTGGCGCTCACCTTCCTGGAATTGTTCGTGGCCGTGCTGCAGGCGTTCATCTTCGCGATGCTCGCCAGCGTGTTCATCGGCATGGTGCGCCACGCGCACTGATTCAGGGAACAGGTTACAGGGGACAGGGGACAGGGGACAGCGGGGTGACCCGCGGCCCTTCCCGGGTGACCTGAGACGGTAGAACGGCAGGGGTGAAGGCTGGACGAGGGTTTCGGGCGCGGGCGCCGTTGCAGGCTGTTCCCTGTCCCCTGTCCCCTGTCCCCTCTCTGGAAACGGCACGCGGCAGCGCCTCCAAGTCTGCCGCCGGCGGGGAACGGCTCCATCCCCGTCGTACAGTACCCGGGAGATGGGCGCCCGGGGAGGGCGTGCGGCAGCGATGCCGGCTGGCGCCCACGGCCGCGAGACGGCCGGCGGAGCGGAGGCCCGAAACCGTTCGATGGACCCCGACAGGGAGACCTTGAGATGATGCTTCTTCAGGAGGCCGCCAACGGCCTGAACAACGGCCTGCTGGGCGCCGGCATCGGTGCCGGCCTGGCCGTGATCGGCGCCGGGCTGGGGATCGGCCTGATCGGCCGCGGCGCCACCGAGGGGATGGCCCGCCAGCCCGAGATCGCCGGCTCGATCCAGACCGCCGGGATCATTCTCGCCGCGTTCGTCGAGGGCGCCGCCCTCTTCGCCATCGTGGTGACGTTCATGATCCAGCAGAAGGTCGGCTGAGCGGTACCTGTACGCCCTCCGCGGGGTCATGCCCGCGGAGGGCCCTGATTGACGGATAAACACCCGAGTGGACAACGATCCGATGCGCCGCACCATCTTCGCAACCGCAGCCCTCCTGCTGGCCACCGCCTCGCCGCTCCTGGCGCAGGACCACGGCGGCGAGGAGCAGGGCGGGCTCCTGTCGCTCAGCGCGGGGCTCAGCTTCTGGACGATCGTCATCTTCCTGATCGTCCTGGCCGTGCTGTACCGCGCCGCCTATCCCAAGATCCTGGCGGCGGTGGAGGCCCGCGAGGCGCACATCGCCGAGCTGACCGACGCCGCCGAGCGCGACCGCGCCGAGGCCGCCGCGCTGGTGGAGGAGCACCGCCGGCTGGTGGACGAGACCCGCGCGCAGGTGCAGAAGGCGCTGGGCGAGGCCACCGGCACCGCCGAGGCCCGCCGCGCCGAGATCATGGAGCAGGCGCAGCGCGAGCGCGACGAGCTGCTGGCCCGCGCCCGCGCCGACGTGGGCGCCGAGCGCGCCGCCATGATGGAGCAGGTGCGCCGCGACAGCGTGGACGTGGCGATCCGCGCCGCCGAGCGCCTGGTGCGCAAGAACATGGACAGCGACGACAACCGCCGCCTGGTGCAGGACTACCTGACGCAGATGGCTACGCCCGCCGCGAGGGCCTGAGCCCATGCGCTCGCAGATCATCGCCCGCAACTACGCCGACACGCTGCTGGAGCTGGCGCAGCGCAACGGCGGGCAGCGCACGGTGGAGGAGTTCGGCGCCGCCATGGAGCTGCTGGCCGCCACGCTCGGCGACCCCCGGGTGCGCGAGTTCCTCACCACCCCGCGCATCGGGCTCGAAGAGCGCAAGGCCACGCTGCGCGCCGCGCTGCAGGGCCGCGTCCCCGACCTGTTCCTGCGCTTCGTGCTGGTGGTGGTGGACAAGCGCCGCCAGGCCCTCCTCCCCGACGTGGCGGCCGAGTACCGCGACCGGGTGGACGAGCTGACCGGCCGGGTGCGCGTGGCCGTCACCATCAGCCACGAGCCCGACGCGGCGCTGCAGCAGCAGATCACCGCCGCGCTCACCCAGCGCCTGGGGAAGACGGTGATCCCCGTGTTCACCGTGGACCCCGACCTGCTGGGCGGGATGGTGGTGCGCGTGGGCGACGAGATCCTCGACGGCTCGGTGCGCGCCCGCTCGCAGGGACTGCGCCGCCGCCTGATGGACGCGCGGATCCCGGCCGCGGGAGCGGCTGGGGTGTAGAAGAACGACGGTACCCAGTGCCAGGTGCCCAGTGCCCAGGAACGGCACGGACGCACTGGGAACTGGGCACTGGGGACTGGGCACTCAGGGAAGTTCGGCGGATCGGATCCGTTTCAGATAGATCGATTGTTCCACTCCGGCGAAGGCCGGACCCGGAAAAGGAATCAAGGATGGCGGCGGACACCCAGCTTCGCGCGAGCGAGATCAAGAACGTGCTGCTCGGCGAGATCGAGCGGTACGACCAGGCCATGGGCGCCGAGCAGATCGGCGAGGTGCTGGAGGTGAAGGACGGCATCGCCCGCATCTACGGGCTGATGGGCACCATGTCGAGCGAGATGCTCGAGATCACCCCCGGCGACGGCGGCGCGGCCGTGACGGCGCTGGCGCTGAACCTCGAGGAAGACAACATCGGCGCGGTGGTGCTGGGCGACTGGACGGCGATCCAGGAGGGCGACCAGGTGCGCCGCACCGCCCGCGTGCTCGACATCCCCGTGGGCCCCGAGTTCCTGGGCCGCGTGGTGAACCCGCTGGGCGAGCCGGTCGACGGCAAGGGCCCGATCAACGCCAGCGGCGGCCGCCGCCAGGTCGACATCGTGGCCCCCGGCATCGTGCTGCGCCAGCCGGTGAAGGAGCCGATGCAGACCGGGATCAAGCCGATCGACGCGCTGATCCCGATCGGCCGCGGCCAGCGCGAGCTGATCATCGGCGACCGCGGCACCGGCAAGACGGCCATCGCCATCGACACCATCATCAACCAGAAGGGCCAGGGCGTCGTCTGCGTGTACGTCGCCATCGGCCAGAAGAACTCGACCATCGCCGGCGTGCTGGCGCGGCTGCAGGAAGCCGGCGCCATGGACTACACCATCATCGTGGCCGCCTCGGCGAGCGACCCGGCGCCGCTGCAGTACATCGCCCCCTACGCGGGGACGGCGCTGGCCGAGTACTTCATGTACACCAAGGACGAGAACGGGAAGGGCAAGGCCACGCTCTGCGTGTACGACGACCTTTCCAAGCAGGCCGTGGCCTACCGCCAGATGTCGCTGGTGCTGCGCCGCCCGCCGGGGCGCGAGGCGTACCCGGGCGACGTGTTCTACCTGCACTCGCGCCTGCTGGAGCGCGCCGCCAAGCTCAGCGACGAGATGGGCGGCGGGAGCCTGACGGCGCTGCCGATCATCGAGACGCAGGCCGGCGACGTGTCGGCCTACATCCCGACCAACGTGATCTCGATCACCGACGGGCAGATCTTCCTGGAGTCGAACCTGTTCTACTCCGGCGTGCGCCCCGCGGTGAACGTGGGCATCTCGGTGTCGCGCGTGGGCGGCGCGGCGCAGATCAAGGCGATGAAGAAGGTGGCCGGCAAGCTGAAGGGCGAGCTGGCGCAGTACCGCGAGCTGGAGGCGTTCGCCGCCTTCGGCAGCGAGCTCGACGCGGTGACGCAGCGCCAGCTGGCGCGCGGCGCCCGCAGCGTGGAGGTGCTCAAGCAGGCGCAGTACACGCCGATGCCGGTGGAGCACCAGGTGGCGATCATCTACGCGCTCACCAACGGCTACCTCGACGAGGTGGACGTGCCGCAGATCCGCGCCTGGGAGCGCGACTTCCACGTGTACCTGCGCACGCAGCACCCGCAGATCCTGCAGTCGATCCGCGAGAGCAGGGACCTGACCGCCGACAACGAGAAGGCGCTGAAGGACGTGATCGGGCACTACGCCAAGCTCTTCGCCGACCCGCACAGCCCCGTGGGGACCGAGGACTTCGCGAACAACCCGATCCTGCACGAGACCGACGCCGACCGCCGGATGAGCGAGGAGCAGCTGCAGCTGGCCGGCCGGCCCGAGACCAACGCGGCCTCGGCGCGGCAGAGCTACTGACCGAACGGGTGCGTTGGAACAGGTGCGTGGGAACGGGTGCGCGAGTGCGTAACCGCTCGATCGTTCCAACGCACTCGCGCACTGGCGCACTGGCGCACCTGTTGAGACAGCCGGCGCCCCGCGCCGAACCATAAAAAGACCATGGCCAAAGCCAGAGAACTGAAGGGCCGGATCCGCTCGGTCCAGAACACGCGCAAGATCACGCGGACGATGGAGATGGTGGCCACGTCCAAGCTGAAGCGCGCGCAGGACCGGGTGGCCGCCGCCCGCCCCTATGCCGAGCGGCTGGGCGACGTGGTGCGCCGGCTGATCAACCCCGAGCTGGCGGCGCGCTTCCCGATTTTGCGTCAGCCCGAGGAGACGCGCCGCGCGGCGGTGCTGCTGCTGACCGGCAACCGCGGGCTGGCCGGCGCCTTCAACGCCAACCTGATCCGCCAGGCGCGCGAGCTGCTGCGCGACCTGCGCGGCCGCGGCGTGGAGGCCGAGCTGCACGTGGCGGGGAAGAAGGGGATCGGATTCTTCCGCTTCATGGGCGAGGACCTGCGCACCGCGGTGAGCGACCTGGGCGACCGCCCCGGCGCGGCCGACGCGGAGCGGCTGGTGAACGGGCTGATGGAGCGCTTCACGGCGGGCGAGCTCGACGCCGTGTACGTGATCTACGCCCAGTTCAAGTCGGCCCTTTCCACCCCGCCCACCACGCTGCAGGTGCTGCCGGTGGCCACGCCCGAGAAGGCCGAGGGCGAGGGGCGGACGGTGGACTACATCCTGGAGCCCGGGGCCGACGAGATCCTGGGCCAGGTGCTGCCCCTGTACGTGCGCAACAGCGTGTACCGCGCGCTGGTGGAGACCACCGCCGGGTTCTACGGCGCCCAGCGCACGGCCATGAAGAACGCGACCGACAACGCGGGCGACATGCTCGAAGGCCTTACGCGCACGTACAACCGGGTGCGGCAGGCGGCCATCACGCAGGAGATCGCCGAGATCGTCGGCGGCGCCGCGGCGCTGGAATAAACGAAGCCGGAACCAACCAGGGAGACGATAGATGGCAGCCACTGCCCCCCAGAACGCGACCGTCACGCCCGGCGCCCGCAACGTCGGCCGCGTGGTGCAGGTGATCGGACCGGTGATCGACGCCGAGTTCGAGACCCTTCCCGACATCTACAACGCGCTGGTGATCCGCCAGCCGGCCACCCAGGGCGTGGACGCGGTGGACGTGACGCTCGAGGTGCAGCAGCACATCGGGCGCAACCAGGTGCGCGCCGTGGCCATGAGCGCCACCGACGGCGTGGTGCGCGGCATGGAGGTGGTCGACGCCGGCAGCAGCATCACCGTGCCGGTGGGCGCCAACGCGCTGGGCCGCATCCTGAACGTGCTGGGCGACCCCGTGGACGAGCGCGGGCTGATCCCGCTGGACGCCGAGCGCTGGCCGATCCACCGCCCGGCGCCGAAGTTCGTGGACCTCGAGGCCAAGGCCGAGATCCTGGAGACCGGGATCAAGGTGGTGGACCTGCTCACCCCGTACGTGAAGGGCGGCAAGATCGGCCTCTTCGGCGGCGCCGGCGTGGGGAAGACGGTGGTCATCCAGGAGCTCATCCACAACATCGCGATGGGGCACGGCGGCCGCTCGGTGTTCGCCGGCGTGGGTGAGCGCACCCGCGAGGGCACCGACCTCTGGCTCGAGTTCAAGGAGGCCAACCTCATCAAGGACGACAACCTCGCCGAGAGCTCGGTGGCGCTGGTGTACGGCCAGATGAACGAGCCGCCGGGCGCGCGCCTGCGCGTGGCGCTGACGGGGCTGACCGTGGCGGAGTACTTCCGCGACGTGGAGAAGCAGGACGTGCTGTTCTTCGTGGACAACATCTTCCGCTTCACCCAGGCCGGCTCCGAGGTGTCGGCCCTCCTGGGCCGCATGCCCAGCGCCGTGGGCTACCAGCCCACGCTGGCGACGGAGATGGGGCAGCTGCAGGAGCGGATCACCTCGACCCGCGAGGGCTCGATCACCTCGGTGCAGGCGATCTACGTGCCCGCCGACGACCTGACCGACCCGGCGCCGGCCACCGCGTTCGCGCACCTCGACGCGACGACCGTGCTTTCGCGCGCGATCAGCGAGCTGGGCATCTACCCCGCGGTGGACCCGCTCGACTCGACCAGCCGCATCATGGACCCGCAGTACATCGGGCAGCGGCACTACAACGTGGCCACCCAGGTGCAGCGCATCCTGCAGCGCTACAAGGAGCTGCAGGACATCATCGCCATCCTGGGCATGGACGAGCTGACCGAGGAGGACAAGGTGATCGTGGGCCGGGCGCGCCGCATCCAGCGCTTCCTGTCGCAGCCGTTCCACGTGGCCGAGCAGTTCACCGGCACGCCGGGGAAGTACGTGAAGCTCGACGAGACGATCGAGAGCTTCGAGCGCGTGGTGGGCGGCGAGTTCGACCATCTCCCCGAGCAGGCGTTCTACATGGTGGGCGGGATCGAAGAGGCCGTGGAGAAGGCTCGCAAGCTGGAGCAGGGGGGCTGAGCGAATGGCCACCCCCGCAACCGGGTCCGACACGGGCGGCGCGCTGCACGTGTCGGTGATCACCCCCGAGGCCACCATCTACGAGGGCGAGGCCGACCAGGTGGTGGCGCCGGCGCACAACGGCAGCCTCGGCATCCTGCGCGGGCACGCGCCGCTGATGGCGCTGCTGGGCACCGGCACGCTTCGCATCGAGCGCGGCGGGAAGAGCACCAGCTACACGGTGTCGGGCGGCTTCCTGCAGGTGGTCGACAACACGGTGACCGTGCTGAGCGAGCGGGCGACCGCGGACTGACGCACGCCTGACGGATCGGCGACGGGCCGGCCCCGCATCTCCAAGCGAGATGCGGGGCCGGTTCGTTTCGCGCGCGACGCGGGTCGTCATCCGGCTTTCCTCTGCCATTCGAAGGAACGGCTACGGGGCACCGCCTCGCGGTGCCGCGGGCTGGAGGAGTTGACGCCGGCTCATCTTCGGCGACACCCCGCTGATGCCGGAGGCCGATGCGTGTACGCGCGACGTGACACCGCGTTCCAGAGCCTCTTTCCGGAATGAAGATCCCGAACGACATGATTCTTCAGTCCTGGAACTGGAACGATGTCCGGCAACATCGTATGATACGAAGTTTCCCGACATCGTTCTGGTTCCAGCACTGAAGAATCTCACGCAGAGCAGCAGAGCAGCAGAGGAGACTGGATGTTCTCTGCTGCTCTGCTGCTCTGCTGCTCTGCTGCTCTGCGTGAGACATGTCCTTTCGGATTTTCAGTCCCGCACGAAGCTCTGCAATTCGGTATGACACATCAATCATTTCAGGGCGTTACGTTTGCAGTCTAAATTGACGAGGCGAGATGCTGGCGGTTATTGTTCATCCACCGAGGCTGCTCCTGTCTGACGCAGCGAGGCGACCAATTCACCACAAGGAGAGACGCATGAAGAAGATCACGCTCGATGTCGATGCGCTCGCGGTGGAGTCGTTCCATCTCATCGCAGTACCGGTGAACGCGCCGAGAGCCACCTGCCGCTGCACCGATTGCAACTGCACCTACACGTGTCCGTAGCGCTTCCCTCCAGCGGGCGTAACGGGTAACGACGCGGCAGGGAATCGGACCGGCCCCGCACCTCATGTCGAGGTGCGGGGCGTTTTTCACGCAGCCTAATTTGCTACGGCGGGACCGTTGAGATCCCTTATATTATGGCTTCGGATCACGGATGTGAATCTGGATGCCGAACGATAGGCTCGGTCCGCTGAAGTCCAAACTGGTGGGAAAGTAATCGGGCTGCCGTGCACCCGCGCCAGCGTTCCACTGCACGGACGAAAAACGTCTCAGGTTCAACGCGCCCTCAAGAAAGGCGCTCAGGCGGTCGCCTCCGGCCGTGAGCCCCAGCACGCCACCAATCTGGAACACCTCGCCTGTTCCGGAATACACGCTCGTTGAATCGCCCGCGGCAGGGGCCCGCAACTGAACTCCTTTCAACTGGATCAGTCCTGAGCGTACACCCACGTATGGCTGGACATATTTGAACAAGGGCCCTTCGAACGTGCCGTAGACTGCAATGGAGGGGATCTCCCGCACAGTTCCACTGATCTCGAACAGCGTGTCTGCCGACTGAAAGCCCGAGAACTGGCTGTAGCCGAGGGCCAGTTCGAGTGCAACGCTGTACGTCGACTCGCGGGTCTCCTTCTGCACCTCCTTGACCGTGGTCTCAGTTCGTTCGCCTGCGGTCGTGGTTGTGCGCTCGACAGGAACCCATTTGGTGGTGGTCGTCGACTTGGTCAGTGGCAGCCGGCCTATCGTCCACAGTACTTCTACCCCGTAACCGTTCTTTTTTCCGGGGCAATC
>DASWMA010000167.1:0-3141 GCA_036399995.1 Longimicrobium sp.
AGGGCGACGGGCCCGACGCGCAGCCGGGGTACGAGGTCGCGCGCTTCGTGGAGAAGCCGGACCGCGAGACGGCCGACGCGTACGTGGCCTCGGGCGAGTACGTGTGGAACACGGGGCTGTTCGTGTGGCGCGCGGCCGACCTGCTCGACGAGATGGAGCGCGTCTGTCCCGAGCTGGCCGGGCTGGTGCCGATCGCGCGGGCCGGCGGGACGGAGGAGTTCTTCGAGCGCGCCCCCACCATCACCATCGACGTGGCGGTGCTGGAGCGCTCGGCGCGGGTGGGGGTGGTGCGGGCGACCTTCGACTGGGACGACGTGGGCGCGTGGGACGCGGTGGCGCGCACGCGGGGGATCGAGGGCGCCGCCAACTGCCTGGTGGGCGACGCGCACGCGGTGGGGGCGGCGGGCACCACCATCTATGCCGAAGACGGCCCGGTGGTTGCGTTCGGCGTGGAAGACCTGGTGATCGTGCGGACGCACGGGATCACCTTCGTGGCGCACCGCGACCGGGTGGCGGATCTGAAGTCTCTGCTCGCCGAGCTGCCGGAGCGGTTGAAGAATCTTTGAGTGCGAGGGTGCGAAAGTGCGAAAGTGCGAAAGTTGAACGGCCGAGGGGTGGCTGCGTCCGTGTGTGAGTCTGCTGGAGCCGCGGCTCCGGTCGCCCGGCCCACAACCGGAGCGCGCCGCCGACACCGCGTCAGCTGACCAGCCTTCGCACCTTCGCACTCTCGCACTCTCGCACTCTCGCACTCTCGCACTCTCGCACTCTCGCACTCTCGCACTCTCGCACTCTCGCACTTCCGTACTGGCAAAGCGCCCATGCCGCTGTCCCTGATCCTGTTCGACGACGCCGTTTCGGCGCAGTGGGAGCCGTTCGCGCTCACCCGGCCCGGCGGCGAGATGGTGTTCGGCACCATGACCATGCGCCGCCGCGCCGAACGCCTCTTCGGGGCGCGGTGCGTGGCGCACCTGGGCCCCGATCACCTGGCCGGCTTCGCCGAGGGCGACTCGCCGCCCGTGCTGCGCTACGACCAGGCGCCGGCCGAGGGCGACCGCCTCTTCCTTTCCGCCCGCGCGGTGCCGGCGTGGGGGAGCGGCGACGTGTGGCTGGAGCGCCGCGGCGGCTCGGGCGCCGTGGTGGTGGGCACCGAGGTGGTGGGATGGTTCTCGCCGGACGGCTCCCCTTCCCCGGGCCTCGACTTCTTCCATCACCCCGGCCGTGTGCTCGACCGCACCGGCGCCGTGCAGCTGGAGGGGAAGACGGTGTGCCGCGTGTGGGAGCTGATGCTGGGCACCCCCGGGCAGATCACCGAAGACGTGGCCGCCCTCTTTCCCGGCGCGCCGATGGCGGAGCTGCCGGCGGGGGTCCACGCGTTCGGCGAGCACCCGGTGATCGTGGGCGACGGCGTGGTGGTGGAGCCCGGCGTGGTGTTCGACACCAGCGCCGGGCCCGTGTGGCTCGACCAGGGGTCGCACGTGCGGGCGTTCACGCGGATGGCGGGGCCGGTGTACGTGGGGCGGGGCTCCACCGTGCTGGGCGGCACGGTGGAGCAGTGCAGCATCGGCCCCGTGTGCCGCATCCGCGGCGAGTTCGCCGAGAGCGTGGCGCTGGGGTGGGTGAACAAGGCGCACGATGGCCACATCGGCCACGCCTACCTGGGCGCCTGGGTGAACCTGGGCGCGGGGACCACCAACAGCGACCTGAAGAACAACTACTCGACCGTGCGGCTGTGGACGCCCGAGGGCGACGCCGACACCGGCTCGATCAAGATGGGATCCTTCCTGGGCGACCACGTGAAGACGGGGATCGGCCTGCTGCTGAACACCGGTACGGTGGTGGGCGCGGGGAGCAACCTGTACGGCGCCGAGATGCCGCCCAAGTACGTTCCCCCCTTCAGCTGGGGAACCGGAGACGACCTCACGGCGTACCGGGTGGAGAAGTTCCTCGAAGTCGCCGAGCGCGCCATGGGCCGCCGCAAGGTGGCGCTGTCGGACGGCGCGCGCGGGCAGCTCGAAGCCGCGTGGCAGCGCGCCCGCGGCGACGGCGCGAGCTGATCCTGTTCGTGCCGAAGCCCCAACGCACTGGCGCACTCACGCACTAGCGCACCTGTTCAGCAGTTCCCCAGCGAGAGAAGCAGGACACGTGCAGGTCACCGTGTTGGGCAGCGGCAGCCGCGGCAACGCCATCCTGGTGGAGACGGAGGGCGTGCGCCTGCTGGTGGACGCCGGCTTCAGCGGCCGCGACCTGGAGCGGCGCCTGGCCGCCGCCGAGGTGGACCCGGCGTCGATCACCGCGCTGCTGATCACCCACGACCACACCGACCACACGCAGGGGATGGGCGTGGCGGCGCGGCGCTGGGGGATCCCGCTGTACCTGACCGACCGCACCCGCAACGCCTGCCGCGCCCTGCTCAAGGGCACCGAAGAGGTGCGCCCCTACACCAGCGCCGACGCCGTGGAGATCGGCGGGCTGGCGGTGACGCCGTTCCTGACCACGCACGACGCGGTGGACCCCGTGGCCGTGACCGTCACCGAGACGGCCACCGGCGACAAGCTGGGGATCGCCACCGACCTGGGGCGCGCCACGGCGCCGGTGCGGCACGCGCTGCAGCGCTGCCACCTGCTGGTGCTGGAGAGCAACCACGACGAGCTGATGCTGCGCGAGAGCCACTACCCGTGGTCGGTGAAGTCGCGCATCGGGGGCAGCCACGGCCACCTGAGCAACCGCGCCAGCGCCGAGCTGGCCCGCGAGCTGTACCACGACGAGCTCTGCGCCGTGGTGCTGGCCCACCTGAGCGAAGCCGCGAACCACCCCGCGCTGGCGCACGACGTGGTGGGCGACGCGCTGGAACGGCTCCACTACACGGGCTCGCTCACGGTAGCCCCGCAGGAGCGCCCGCTGGAAACCATCGACGTCACCCGCCTCCGCGCCCTCCGCCTCCCTGCCCAGATCTCGCTGTTCTGACGCTGCCGGACAGGTCGATTCTACTTCACGTGCTTAAGCCAAGTTTTTCTACTGTATAGCTTTGCATTGCCCGATCTGATGTAGATTATCCAGGCATTTGAAGATCCGCTGGAAACCCAAACTGCCTTTTGGTTTCACACGGAGTTAACGGAGTCAACGGAGATGAAGTTCTCCGTT
>DASWMA010000168.1:0-14080 GCA_036399995.1 Longimicrobium sp.
GGGATGAAGACGTACGAGCCGGGGTGCACCACCCCCGAGCTGTGCCCGCTGGAAGCCGCTGCTCCGGGCGGGATGAAGACGTACGAGCCGGGGTGCACCACGCCCGAGCTGTGCCCGATCGGCGTCGCCGCACCCGCACCCGGAGGAGCCCTGTGAACAAGCTGAGCCTGAACCTGGCGGAGCTGAAGGTGGAGAGCTTCGAGACCTTCGTGGCCGAGCGCGACCGCGGCACCGTGCAGGCCAACCAGGGGTGCATCACGTGGAGCTGCGGCGGCACCTGCGGCGCCGCCCCCGACACCACCGTGCTGAAGGACGGCGTGAACGCCATGTCGTACCGCCCGCAGGCGTGCTGCGTGTGAGCTGGAACCCCAACCGGAGGAATCGGCCGATGAAGAAGATGACCCTGGACGTGGCGGAGCTGAAGGTAGACAGCTTCGAGACGTACGTCGCCGACGACCAGCGCGGAACGGTGCGCGGCGCCGGAAGCTGCGAATCTTACAGCTGCCCCCCGGCGGGCACCTGCGGCGCCAGCCCGCCGAGCGACAGCTGGGCCGCGAAGATGGCCCTCTGGTCGCAGACCAACTGCCCGATCTGCTGCGTCTGAGCCGACGGGACGCAGACCCTCCGCCCCGGAGCGCCCGCACGGCTCCAGGCGGCACGATGAACCGGCGCGGGCGGAGATGGTCTCCGCCCGCGCCGGGGTGCGTTCACGCCGGATTACGTTCGCCTGGAAGTTGGCCGGGGCGAATGAATTCGCTGCAACAACCACACGAAGTCCGCCTTCGCGGACTACCAGGGTCCGCACCGCCGCGGCATCGGTGGGCGGAACCGGCATCGTCGTGCGTCTGGCGAGCCGCGAGCGGAGCTCGCCCAGGGTCGTGTTTCGGGAGAGGGGACAACCGCGCAGCGGCAGGGTGAGGGCCGCCGCGGGCTCCAACCATTCGCGCGGGGCAAGCATCTGACCCGCTGTGGGGGCTACGATCCGTCGCCGGCTTCGGCGCGCGCGGCCATCTCGGCGTGGACGGCGCGGAGGGTGGCGAGGAACGCCTCCATCGCGGGAAAGAGGCGGTCCGGGCGGTAGACCACGGCGATCTCGGCGGTCTCGTGGCAGTCGAGGAGGGGCTGGAAGCACACCTCGGCGGGGCCCGCCCGCCGCACCGTGGCCGGCACCAGGCTGATCCCCACCTCGGCCGCCACCAGGCTCAGGATGGTCTGGTACTCGGCGCCGTTGTGCGCCACCTGCGGCACGAAGCCCCGCTCCATGCACAGCCGCGTGATCCAGTCGTGGAACTCGGGCGCCAGCGGGCGGGGGAACAGCACCATCGGCTCGCCGCGCAGGTCGCCCAGGTGGATGCCGCGGGCGGCCGCCAGCGGGTGCGACGCCGGGATCGCCGCCACCAGCGGCTCGCGGAACACCGTCTCCACCATCACCCCGGGCGAGGGCGCCACGGGGCCGCGCACCACCGCCAGGTCCAGCAGGTTGTCTTCCACCGCCTGCACGTGCGCGCGGGTGAGCCCCTCCACCATGTCGAGGTGCACCTGGGGAAAGGCGCGCCGGTGCGTGCGGACCGCCGCCGGGAAGATGCTGAGCGCCGCCGAGTCGGTGAACCCCACGCGCACCGAAGCCAGCTCGCCGCGCCCCACCCGGCGCGCCACCTCCAGCGTCCCCTCGGCCGCGTTCAGGGTGCGGCGCGCGCCCTCCAGGAACGCCGCGCCGGCGGGGGTCAGCTCCACCCGCCGGCTGGTGCGGCGCAGCAGCTCGGTGCCCACCAGCCCCTCGAGCTGGCGGATCTGCTGGCTCAGCGGCGGCTGGGCGATGTGCAGCCGCGCCGCCGCCCGCCCGAAGTGCAGCTCCTCGGCGACGGCAACGAAGTACCGCAGGTGGCGCAGCTCGAGCGGCATGAGGATTCATATGTGGTGGATATCGATAGAGGATGAACTATGTATTGGACGTCTGGTTCAGTCAACCGTTATCCTCCAGCAGCACGAATCGGTTTGCGCCTCTCCCTATCTACGGAGAGCCGGCGGGGGAAGGAGGGCGCCGTGACTTGACCGGCGGGCGAGTCTATGCTAAGAAATCAGCATCTTCCTCTCCCAACATCCCCCACGAAAACGCGCCGGCAACACCGCCGGAGACCGAACACCTGGAACAGAGACTTGTGACGAATGCGTAAGATCGCAGTGATCGTGGCCGCCCTTGCGTCGCTCACCGCCAGCGCGGCCGCCGCGCAGCAGGGCAGCGACCGCGAGCAGGTGCGCCTGGCCGTGCTCGACTACGTGGAAGGCTTCTACCAGGGCGACAGCACGCGGCTGGTGCGCAGCGTATCGCCCGAGGTGCGCAAGAACGGCTACTGGCGCGCCAGCGCAGACTCGGCGTACCGGCCCAGCGCCATGCCCTACCCCGCCTTCATGCGCTTCGCCGCCGGGGTGCGCGCCGGGCGCAACCTGCCGCCCGCGGGCGCGCCGAAGGAGATCGTGATCTTCGACGTGCAGGACCAGACCGCCAGCGCCAAGCTCACCGCCTGGTGGGGCACCGACTACCTGCTGCTGGGTCGCGAGAACGGGCGCTGGATGATCACCCACGTCCTCTGGCAGAGCCCGCCGCCCTCGTCGGCGCCGCGCTGAGCCGACGCTTCCGCAACGCGGGCGCGTCATCCACCCTGGCCGCGCCCGCAGCCACGAACCCCCCTTCATCTGCCCAACATGCGTACACTGCTCGGAACGACGCTCGCGCTGGCCCTGCTGTGGACGGCCGACGCCGCGGCGCAGCTGCACTACACGGTGGACGTGCGCGACGGCGCCAGCCACACCGCGCAGGTCACGCTGCGGGTAGACTCGCTCCTCGCGCGGGACTCGGTCTTCCAGTTCGCCGCCACCGCGCCGGGAACGTACCAGACCATGAACATCGGCCGGTACGTGCGCGGCCTGCGCGCCACCGACGCGCAGGGGCGCGAGATCGCCACGCGGCAGCTCACCACCAACACCTGGCTGGTGAGCGAGCCGCGGCGCGTGCGGCAGGTGAGCTACCGGATCGCCGACACCTGGAACACGCCGGTGACCGAGTTCCCCATCTACCCGATGGCCGGCAGCGAGATCGACACCGACCACGCGCTGATCAACCCGCACGCGCTGCTGGGCTTTCCGCGCAGCATGCAGCGCTCGCGCGTCACCATGCGGCTGGTGCACCCCGCCGGGTGGACGGTGGTGACGCCGCTCAGCGAGGGGCTCGACGGCTACGAGGCCGACAGCTACGACCACATGGTCGATTCACCCTTCCTGCTGGGGACCGGGCTGTCGATGGCGAGCGTGGACGTGACCGGGGTGCCGGTGCGGGTCGCGGTGTACTCGCCCTCGGGCCAGGTGACCGCGCCGCAGCTGATGGGGCACATGCAGGGGATGCTGAACGCCGCGGGGCAGTTCATCGGGCAGCTCCCGGTGGACAAGTACGTCTTCCTGTTCCGCTTCACGCCGAAGTCGCCCGGGGCCACCGGCGCGTGGGAGCACAGCTACAGCTCCACCTACGTGCTCCCCGACACCGTGCTCACCCCCCAGTACGCGGCGCGGATCACCAGCACCGCGGCGCACGAGTTCTTCCACATCGTCACGCCGCTGAACATCCACTCCGAGATCGTGGAGCACTTCAACTTCGAGACGCCCACCCCGTCGCAGCACCTGTGGCTGTACGAGTCGGTGACGGAATGGGCCTCGGACAAGATGCAGCAGGAAGGCGGGCTGATGCCGGTGGACCGCTACCTGGCCGAGATGGCGAGCAAGCTGTGGGTGGACCGCACCTACTTCGACTCCACCTACTCGCTGGCGAAGATCGCCGAGACGTCGTTCACCACCGAGGGCGCCAAGCAGTTCGGCAACGTGTACATGCGCGGCGCGCTGATCGCGGCGCTCCTCGACATCCGCCTGCTGCAGCTGTCGGACGGGCGCACGGGGCTGCGCCACCTGGTGCGCGGGCTGGCGCGCGACTATGGCAAGAGCCGCCCCTTCCCCGAAGACTCGCTGTTCGGGATCATCGCCGCGCGCACCTCGCCCGAGATCCTCGACTTCTTCGACCGCTACGTGAAAGGCGCCGAGCGGCCGCCGGTGCGCGAGTACTACGCGCTGCTGGGGATCGACCTGGTGGACGGCGAGCGGCCGAACCTGGTGCTGAACCCCAACCCCACCCCGCAGCAGCTGCGCCTGCGCGAGGCATGGCTGCGCTCCGGCACCGGCGCGTCGGGGTCGGCGGCGACCGACACGGGCAACTGGTTGAGCAGCACCGGCGCGGCCCGCACGGCAGTCTCGGACGTCGTGGCGCGGTAGACGGCGTCACCGGCTGAGCGGACGGGGATGGTCGGCGGCGCGGGCGGAGAAAGGTCTCCGCCCGCGCCGTTTCTGCATCGATGGAGCCGGGCGGTTGAAACCGCGGCAACAACTACACGAAGTCCGCCTTCGCGGACTACTGGCGCCGACGCGGCCGCCGCTTCGGTGCACGGGCGCCGGATTATGATCCGATCGGGCTACAGGCGCGCGGCCGCGGCCTGATCCATCATCCACACGTACTCGCCGTCGCGCGGGCGGACGTTCTGCGCGGGGAGGCGGAAGGGGTCGAGGGGGCCGCGCAGCACCTTGTGGGCGACCTCGGCCTTGCCGCCGCCCAGCGCGAGCATCTCCACGCGCGCGGCGGCGTTCACCACGGGAAAGGTGAAGGTCACGCGCGGCTCGCCCAGCTCGCGGTGAAGCGCCGGCGCCACCGCCCGCTCGCGCTCGCGCAGCAGCGGATCGAAGGGGAAGAGCGAGCAGGTGTGCGCGTCGGGCCCGATGCCGAGATGCACCAGGTCGAAGCGCGGCACGCCGGCGCCGAACACGCGCTCCAGCACGTCCGCGTAGCGCGCGGCTCCTTCGTGCGCCGGCAGCTCACCGTCGATCCGGTGCACGTTGGCGGGGGGGATGGGCACGCGGCGGATGAACGCCTCCCACGCCATCGCGTAGTTGCTGCGCGGGTGATGCGGCGGCACGCACCGCTCGTCGCCCCAGAACAGGTGCACGGCATCCCAGGGAATCCGGCCCGCGAACTCATCCCCGGCCAGCAGCGCGTACATCTCCTTCGGCGCCGTGCCGCCGGAGAGGGCGACGGTGAAGCGCCCGCGCGCCTCGGCCGCCGCGCGTGCCTGCGCCACGAACGACTCGGCGCCGGCGCGTGCGGCCGAGCGTGCGTCGGGGTGGATGTCCAGCCGTGCGTCGTCTCGCGTCATTCGCCTCACGGCCGTTCCGTCGTTCCGTCAGGGTTTCGCCGACGAGGCGTCGACGTCGCTGGTGTCGACCCGCACCGTCACCAGGCGTCCGCCCCGCGGCTCGCGCACGGTGAGGACGTAGCGGGTGCTCGACGACAGGTCGCCCACGCGCTCCTGCTGGCGCTGGACCACGTGGACCCAGCGGCCGCCGCGCCAGCAGTAATCATCGCGCACCCAGTTCCCCACCCCGCTGCGGTGGCTGGTTCCCACGCACGTTCCGGCGCCCTCCAGCCGGAAAACGCCGCCCCCGCCGCTCAGCACCGAATCCTTCGCGAAGCGCCGCCGCGCCGGCTCGTACATGAACACGTCGTAGAAGATGCCGCCGCTGCCGGACCAGGTCTCCACTTTCAGGTCCGTCCATCCGTCGCGGTCCAGGTCTTCGCCTTCCACCAGCCCGCTTCCCTCGTACGCGCGCTGGTCGTTCTCCTCCATGAACAGGCGCTGGGTGGGCCGCGCGGCCGTCGCGGGCGCGTACACGTCCACGGCCATGGGGATGCCGTACGCGCCCTGCACCACCAGCCGAACCTCGGGCCCGCCCTGGCGGAGGGCACAGCGCACGGTAACGCCGCGCGACATGGCGGCCGTGTCGTACGGGGCACCGTGGTTCGCATCACCCGAGCGCGCCTGCCGGCGGGCATCGGCGTAGCGGCAGCGGTCGCGGGGCCCGCGGCGGTCCGCGATGGTGTCCGACTCGGAACCGCTCAGCGTGTCGGTGATCGTCGCGGTCGTGACGGTGTCCACCGATGGACGGACCACGGGCACGGCCACGGAACCGCCGCCCGATGCCTCGCCGGCCGGCACGCTCGTCCGAGGCTCCGCCCGACAGGCGCCGGCGGCGAGCGTCACGGCGGCGGAGATGACGAGAGCGGCGGCGCAGCGACGGGTTCGCATCCATTCCCCCGCAGGTCGAGGCGTGGCGGCCACGGCGGACCCGCCGGATACTGCAAGGAGCCCGCTACCGCATCGGCTCGCGGACGGTCTGCACCCGCACCGTCCGGAGGCGGCCGTTCCGCCGCTCGCGGATGGTGCGGCGGAATACGTAGATGCTGTCGGTGCTGCGCTCACGATCCCACACCTGGCTTTCGCTGCGCACGTGCACCCACGCCCTGCCGCGCCAGCAGAACTCGTCTTCGTCGCGGATCATCCCCGCCATGCCGCCCACGCTGTGGGTGCGCACGCACGGGCGGCCGCCGATCGGCTCGGGGTTGCTCTGCGCGCTCAGCACCTGGCTGCGCGTGAACCGCCGTGCGGCGGGGTCGTAGATGAACACCTCGTAGCCGGTGTTGCCGGTGGCTCCCCACCAGCTCATCAGCATCAGGTCCATCCACCCGTCGGCGTTCAGGTCCACCGCTTCCAGGATCTCGCCGCCGCACCGCGGGGGCTCGTTCGCCACATGGCGAGGGTAGGAGTACTCGTGAACTCGGTTCTAAGACTCCCTCGCCGGTGCAGGAACTTCGAAGACAAGCACCGTCACGACCACCTCGCGCTCCGTATCATCACGATGTTGTAGTCTCACCCGAAACCGGGTTGCGGAATCAGACTGTTCAAGGCCAAGGAAGGCGGGGTGCTGCTGGACACTATCTTTCGCCGTCCGAAGGATTGAAGACAGCCTACCGCCGCGATTTAGCATGATCAAGGCTGCTTTGGGATGACGCCAGACAGTATACCCTAACAGTTGGGTTAATGCTTTTAGAAACGACTTCGGGCCTTTCCAGAACTTGAATTCAGCGATAAAGATTATTTTCCCCTCGACGAATAGTGCGAGATCCGTTTTCCCGGAGAGACTAAAGACCTCCGCGCCGGTATTACCCTCGAAAACAGCATTTAGAGCAATAAGGAAGTGATGCCGCACATCTTCTTCCTTCATCGTGGCGAAAGCTGAGGGAGCACGCTCGAGCGCAAGTGCAGAATTCTCGATCACTTTTAAGATCTCGTGGTATTGGACCTCATCAACGTGTGGACCTGTAGGTGATATGGGGGGGAGCAACTTTCTACGGACGGGTGGCACCGGAGTTGTTTGGGCCCGCATCCGCAAGGGGAACTTGAACTGCGACTGGATGGTCTGAATCCGTGAAAGCCGCGCGCCCAAGCGCTCTTCGATCTCTTTAGCGGAAGCATTGTTGAAAGCGTCGATAGCCCGGCTCGCATACCCGAGAACGTTTTTTATCTGATATAGGGCGGCTTGAAACTCCGCGTCCATACGTTCAGGAATGAGTATTTGCGCTTTGAATGTCACCGCCACTTCACCGTCCTGTGTAGATCCTATCGGCATACCGGTGCGGACCATGACCACAGCCGGCTCGCAATGAAAGATATCGAGTTGACCATGCACAGGAATATGATAGGTTACGCTGGTTCCATCTACCCATTGGCGATAGGCGCGATCTGCGGAGATGTTAATGATCGCGGGTTGTTCGGAGAGCCAAATGCCTGCTTCATCAAGTGTCGGCATCCGAACTAGATATTTGTCGAAGAGGTATTCAACGAGCGCATTTTGATCGGTATTTGAGAGATACCCTGAATCGAACTTATCGATCTCGGATACGAAGTGCTCACGTTGACGCTGCAGTGAAGCAGATAAACTAAATCGTGCAAACAGGCATTCTCGACACGAACCATTACGAAGACGGCCGCGGACAAATTCAATGATCGGCATGCGGTACCTGATGAATCGATAAGTTAAGGCTCCCGCCACGCCCGCCCGTCTTCGCGGAGCAGGGCGTCGGAGCCGGCGGGGCCCCAGCTGCCGGCGGGGTAGGGCTCGGGCCCGCCGGCGCGCTCCCACTCCTCCAGGATCGGGGTGATCAGCGTCCACGCGGCCACCACCTCGTCCTCACGCGCGAAGAGGGTGGCGTCGCCCAGCATCGCGTCGAGCAGCAGGCGCTGGTACGCCTCGGGCGACTCGGTGCGGAAAGCGCGGCAGTAGTCGAAGTCCATCGACACCTGGCGCAGCTCCCCCTGCATCCCCGGCACCTTGGCCTCGAAGAGGAGCGTGATCCCCTCGTCGGGCTGGATGTTGAGGACCAGCGCGTTGGCCGCGGGCGAATCGCCCTCCACCCGGTCGAGGATCGGGTGCGGCGCGGGGCGGAAGCGCACCACCACCTCGCTGAGCTTGGCGGGGAGCCGCTTGCCGGTGCGCACGTAGAACGGCACGTCGGCCCAGCGCCAGTTGTCGACCCACAGCCGCAGCGCCGCGAACGTCTCCGTGCGGGAAGCGGGATCGACGTTGGGCTCGGCGCGGTAGCCGGGGTGCTTCTCGTCGGCCGACGCGGCGTACTGGCCGCGCACGGTGTCGTGCGCCACGTCTTCGCCGCGGATCGGGCGGACGGAGCGCAGCACCTTCACCTTCTCGCCGCGGATCGAGTCGGCGTCGTAGCTGGCGGGCGGCTCCATCGCCACCAGCGCCAGCACCTGCAGCAGGTGGCTCTGCACCATGTCGCGCAGCGCGCCGGCCTTCTCGTAGTACCCCGCGCGCTGCTCCACGCCGACGGATTCGCCGACGGTGATCTCCACGTGGTCCACGTAGTTGCGGTTCCACACCGGCTCCCAGATCACGTTGCCGAAGCGGAAGACCAGGATGTTCTGCGTGGTCTCCTTCCCCAGGTAGTGGTCGATGCGGAAGATCTGGCGCTCGTCGAACACGCGGTGCAGGTCGTCGTTCAGCTTGCGCGCCGACTGCAGGTCGCGCCCGAACGGCTTCTCCACGATGATGCGGCTGAAGCACTGCGCCTTTGGGTCGCACACCAGCCCGGCGCGGCCCAGCTGCTCGGCCACCAGCTCCATCACCCCCGGCGGCACGGCCAGGTAGTACAGCCGGTTCCCCCCGGTCCCCTGCTCGCCATCGAGCGCCTTCAGCCGCTCGTCCAGCCGCCGGAACCCCGCCGGGTCTTCGAACACCGACCCCACGTAGGAGAGGCGCGGGGCGAAGCGCGCCCACTCCTCGTCCCCCGGCTTCGACGCGAACTCGGCCAGCGCGTCGCGCATCCGCTGGCGGAACGCGTCGTCGTCCATGTCTTCCCGCGCGAAGCCCACCACGGCGAAGTGCTCCGGGAGGAGTCCGTCGCAGAACAGGCGGTAGACGGCGGGAAGGAGCTTGCGGCGCGTGAGGTCACCCGTGGCGCCGAAGATCACCAGCACCTGCGGCTGCGGCGTGCGCGCCGACTTCATGGTCTTGCGCAGCGGCGTGTCGGCCGGGGCGCCCGAGGCCATGGTCACGTCGATGGACGGGGCCGGCTCGCTCATCCGGCGGCGGGCCCTTCCCCGGCCGTCTTCACCGCGTGCCCGCCGAACTGGTTGCGGAGCGCCGCGATCACCTGCGCGCCGTAGCTCTGGTCCTGCCGCGAGCGGAAGCGCGCCAGCAGCGACGCGGTGATCACCGGCGCGGGCACGTTCAGGTCGATGGCCGTCTGCACCGTCCAGCGCCCCTCGCCGCTGTCAGCCACCCACCCCTTGATGGCCGCCAGCTCCTCGCCTTCCTTGGCGTAGGCCAGCTCCAGCAGCTCCAGCAGCCAGCTGCGCACCACGCTCCCGTGGTTCCACAGGCCGGCGATGGCGCGCAGGTCCAGCCCGAACTCGCTGGCGTGCATGATCTCGAAGCCCTCGGCGTACGCCTGCAGCAGCCCGTACTCGATCCCGTTGTGCACCATCTTGGTGAAGTGCCCGGCGCCGCTGGGGCCCACGTGCAGGTAGCCGTCGGGCGGCGCCAGGGTGCGGAACGCGGGCTCGCAGACCGCCACGGCCTCGGGGGTGCCGCCCACCATCAGGCAGTACCCCACCTTCAGCCCCCACACGCCGCCGCTGGTGCCGGCGTCCACGAACCCGATGCCGCGCGTGGCCAGCTCCGACGCCCGGCGCTTGCTGTCGTGGAAGTTGGAGTTGCCTCCATCGATCAGCACGTCGCCGGGCTCCAGCAGGCCGGCCAGGGTGGCCAGGGTCGATTCGGTGGGCGCGCCGGCGGGCACCATCACCCACACCACGCGCGGGGCCTGCAGCGCCTGCGCCATCTCTTCCAGCGAGAACACGGCGGTCGCGCCCTGCGCCGAGCCCACCCTGCGGGTCAGCTCGGGGTCGAGGTCGTAGACCGCCACCTCGTGGCCGCCGCCCAGCAGGCGCTCCACCATGTTGCCGCCCATCTTGCCCAGCCCCACCATCCCCAGCCGCATGTGCCCCCCTCCGGTTCCGTGCTCCCGTGGCCGCGCGTCCTCACGGCCCCCGTCCCAATAACGCCAGCGGCGGCGGGCGCAGCAAGGGCGGGGCCGCTTCTCCCGGCGCCGGGGAGCCCTCTCCCTGGCGCTGCGCGCCTGTCCCTCCCCCAAAACAGCCTGGGGGAGGGACGGGGGCTCGCTTCGCTCGCGGCTACTTCGATGGTGCGACGAGGCCCCTCGCGCGCACCGAAGCGTCGGCGGCGCAGGAGCCCTGTAGTCCGCGAAGGCGGACTTCGTGTGGTTGTTGCTGCGGATTCATCCGCCCGGCGCGAACCCAGCGGTCCGGCACTGCCCCTCGACCTCGCGCCGACCAAGCCTCGCGCAGTTTGCGAGCCTTTTCGTAGTTGTTGCTGCGGCTTCAGCCGCCGGTGACGATGCCTACGGCGTTGCGGCCGGTGCAGGCGCCGGCGCGGGCGCCGGTGCGGTGGAGTGGATCTCGGTGTGGCGGATCAGGGCGCCCGAGTTGGCGGCCCACGCAACCACGCCGAAGCCGGCCAGCGCCAGCAGCAGCGTCACCACCGTCATCGCCCGGCCGGCGGCGCGGCGGCCGCGGATCAGGAAGAAGGCGAGCAGCGCCGCCACGCCGGCCGCGGTGATCACGTAGGTGGCCAGCTCCGACGCCTCTTCGTGGTCGTGGATCAGGCGCTCGCTCACGCCGGCCAGGTGCTCCACCATCTCCTCGGCGCCCTCGCCGGTGATCTTCACGCCCCAGGTGGCGGCCGCGATCAGCACCAGCACGATCAGCCCGGCCCTCACCACCTCTTCGCTCTTTCGCAGCAGCCCCCATCCCAGCAGCAGCGCGGCGCCGATGGTGCCGAACACGGGCAGGTGGTTCACCAGCAGGTGCAGATGTGCGGGATTCATCTCCGATCCTCTCCGGCGGGTCGCGTCCCCTCCCCGCGCCGATTCGCGGGGCTGGGGCAGTGATCGTACGGGCGGCGCAGGGGTCGATACCCGGTACGGCCCGGCGCAAGGTGCCCGGAACTCTCCGCGTCGCGCAAGAGAGTGCCGCCCGCGCATCCCCCAGAGCAGTTGCCGTACGCCGTCGTCCTGCCGACTGAGCGCGTACGAATCTCGCCGCGACGACGCCTGACGGACGCTCGTGCCGCGCGCCAGCACCCGCGTCCACACCGCAGCCGGTAGTCCGCGGAGGCGGACTTCGTGTGGTCGTTGCCGCGGATTCATCCGCCCGGCGGGGGCCCGTGCCTCACCAGGCGGATTTCGGAGCGGAGGGCGGGCGGGTATATTCGCGCCGATCCACACATCACCGAAACGAAGACCCCGAGATGCCCATGCGGCTTTTCTCCCTGGCCGCCGCAGCAGCGGCCGCGCTCGCCATCGCCCCCGCCGCCCGCGCCCAGGCGCCCGCGCAAGGCAGCGGCCCGGCGGACATGATCCTGGTGAACGGCAAGGTGTTCGTCGCCGACCGGGGCGGCACCGTGGCGCAGGCGCTGGCCGTGCGCGATGGGCGCGTGCTGGCGGCGGGCACCACCGCGCAGGTGCGGGCGCTGGCCGGGCCGCGCACCCGCGTGGTGGAGCTGCGCGGCCGGCTGGTGACGCCCGGCTTCAACGACGCGCACCTGCACCTGGCCAGCGGCGGCGGGTCGCTGCTGAACGTGGACCTGCAGGGGATCACCAGCACCGCCGAGGTGGAGCGCCGCGTCCGCGCGGCCGCCGCCAGCGCCGCCCCCGGCGAGTGGATCCTGGGCCGGGGATGGGACCAGACGCGCCTCCCCGCATCGGATCTCGGTGCCGGGGGATGGCCCACCAAGGAGGTGCTCGACCGCGCGGCGCCCAACAACCCGGTGGCGCTCACGCGGGTGGACGGGCACACCTCGTGGGTGAACAGCACGGCGCTGCGCCTGGCGGGGATCGACCGCGCCACGCAGAACCCCGCCGGCGGCGAGATCGTGCGCGACGCGGCGGGCGAGGCCACCGGGATCCTGAAGGAAGACCCCGCGCGCAACCTGGTCACCGGCAAGGTGCCGCCGCCCACCCCCGCGCAGATCCGCCGGCAGATCGTGGCCGCCATGGAGCTGGCCGCGCGCACCGGCGTCACCAGCGTGCACAGCGACGTGAGCCCGGTGACCGCCGGCAGCTCGGCCGACGAAAGCCCGGCGCTACCCGACGCCTTCCGCGTCTACCAGGACCTGCGCCGCGCCGACTCGCTCACCGTGCGCGTGTACGCCTGGTACCCGCTGGACATGCGGATCATCGACTCGTTCCGCCGGGTGGGGATCCGCGCCGGCTACGGCGACGAGTGGCTGCGCACGGGGATGGTGAAGGGGTACACCGACGGCACGCTGGGCTCGCGCACCGCCTACATGCTGCAGCCCTTCAGCGACGATCAGCACACGCGCGGGCTGGCGCAGTACCGCCCCGGGCAGCTCGACTCGCTGGTGGCCGCCGCCGACGCCGCCGGGCTGCAGGTGATGCTGCACGCCATCGGCGACGCGGCCAACCGGCAGGCGCTCGACGCCTTCGAGCGCGCCGCCCGCGCCAACGGCCCGCGCGAGCGCCGGCACCGCATCGAGCACGCGCAGGTGGTGGCGCCCGAAGACATCCCCCGCTTCCGCCGCCTGGGGGTGATCGCCAGCATGCAGCCCACCCACGCCACCAGCGACATGCGCTGGGCCGAGCAGCGCATCGGCCGGCAGCGGGCCGAGGGGGGCGCCTACGCCTGGCGCTCGCTGCTGAACGCGGGCGCCACGGTGATCTTCGGCACCGACTTTCCCGTGGAGCCGATCCGCCCGGTGGAGGGGATCTACTCCGCCGTCACCCGCCAGAGCCGCGAAGAGCCCGGCGTGCCCCCCGGCGGCTGGCTCCCCGCGCAGAAGCTGTCGCGCGCCGAGGCGATCCGCCTCTACACCGCGGCGCCGGCCTTCGGCGAGTGGCAGGAGCGGGTGAAGGGGACGCTGGCCGCGGGGATGCTGGCCGACTTCGTGGTCTGGTCGGCCGACCTGCTCACCATCCCCGAGCGCGAGATCCTGAACGCCGAGCCGGTGATGACCGTGGTGGGCGGCCGCACGGTGTACGAGCGGCGCTGAGACCCAATGCGGTGATTGACTGCGCATTCTGCACCCGACGCCTCCTCCGTCACCCGGAGGCTGAGGCCGACCACGCCGGCTTCGCGGCATGCGCAAATGGTTGCAGGCCGAGCGATCCATAGCCGGGTTGCGCGAAATCCCCAAACGTAGCGCATCCGAGATCATAGATCCTTCGCGCTGCGGCCATCGGAGCACGCCTCGGGCAGAGTGGTCGCGCTCAGGATGACGAGGGCGGTGTGTCGTCCGATTGCACACTCAGATGCTGAATTCGGCATCGGGCAGCGTCCCGGGCTTTCGACCCGACGAGTCCCCGCACGGCCGTCCTGGGCCGGGCGCACCGCGGGCCGAGCCGGTGGCGGCAACGGAAACGCCACGATGCGTGAGGGATGCGCGCCCGGAGGGCCGGGACGCCGCCGCGCGGGACGGACGTCGAGGGATCGGTCGGAAGTCCGGCGCGGCGGTGGCCCGGCGCGGTTGGCAACGGCGGTATCGTTGCCTACCGCGCGCGCAGCCCGGCCCGGAGCGCAGCGGAGGGACACGCCCC
>DASWMA010000169.1:0-2116 GCA_036399995.1 Longimicrobium sp.
CCACGGGCAGGAAGCGGCCGCGCGCCAGCCAGCCGGCGCCCACCAGCCCGGCCAGCAGCGCCACCACCACGCCCACGATGATCCACTGCCGCCTGTTGCTCTCGCTCGTCATCCGTCCGTCGTGACCGTGTGGTGCATCGAGCGCCGATGCAGGAACCGCGAACTACGAGACCGCGAACTACGAAACTGCGAACCACGGAACTGCAAACTGCGGGTTCGGGCGTGTCCCCGCTGCGCGGGGCCGGGCTGCGCGCGCGGTAGGGCACGATACGACTGTGCCCAACCGCGCCGGGCCCACGGCGGCCCCACCCGCTTCGTCGCCACCCCGACGTACCAGCGCGGGGGCCGCCGCGTTCCCGGCCCTCCGGGCGCGCATCCCTCACGCGATCGGTGCGCGGGCAGGCACCGGGAATCAGCGCCTCGCAAACGAGGGTGCGCGGCGCCGGCCCCGCGCCCTCTCCCCGCGCCTTAGAGCGCGACCCTCTCCCCGTACCGGGAGAGGGTGGCACGCGAGCGCTGATGCACCCTGCGGCCTTCGCTCGCTCCGATGCTCGGGTGCGCCGGGAAGCCGTCCACACAACCTCTCCCGGTACGGGAGAGGTGGACCGCCTGAGCGGGCCGGAGAGGGCGCGATCCCGCGGACGAGCATCCGTGTCGGGGACCGCAGACGATCCCCCCCGCCCGTCCCTACCTCCGCGCTGCCTACCTCCGCCCCGGCCCCGGCGCGGGTGGCGGCGGCGGAGGGGGCGGCGCCGGCTCGGGCTCGGGCTCGGGCTCCTCCTCGCCGGGCTCCTCGGCGGCGGCGGCGCTGTCGGGGGGGGCCGCGGCGGTGGTGGTGTCGACCGGCGCGGGCGGGTTGGGGTCGCGGCCGCTCAGCGTGATCCGCACCGCGCCGCCCATCCGGATGCTGTCGCCCGCCGCGGGGCTCTGCGCCACCACGTCGCCCAGCGGCGCGGTGGAGGCGGAATCGTACGACACGCGCCCCAGCCGCAGCCCCGCCGCCTGCAGCGCCGCGGCCGCCGCCTCGCGCGTGGTGCTCAGCACGCTGGGGGTCAGGATCTTCGGCGGCCCGGCGCTGATGTTCAGCACCACCACGCCGGGCATGGGCACCTGCGTTCCCGCGCGCGGGTCGATCGCCAGCAGCGTGCCTTCCTCGGCCATGTTCACCACGTGGCGCAGCCGCACCTGGAAGCCCATCCGCTGCAGCAGCGAGATCGCCTCGTCCTTGTCGAGGCTGGCGATGGAGGGCACCGGCCGCAGGTTGGGCCCGGCGCTCAGGATCACGCGGACGTCGCTCCCCCGGCTCGCCTCCTGCCCCGGGAGCGGCACCTGGCTCAGCACCCGCCCCGCCTGCACGCGCGGGTTGTTGAGCGTGTTGCCGCGCGTGATCTCGAGCCCCGCGCGCTCCAGCGCCCGCCGCGCCGCGTTCTGCGTCATCCCCCGCACGTCGGGCACGGTCACGATCGCCGAGCGCCCGAAGCCGGGGAAGAAGAGGAGCAGGATCAACAGGTAGCCGAAGAAGAACCCGCCCAGCCCGCAGTAGATGATGTACTTGAGCAGGCGGCGCTCGTCGAAGTACGCCTTCACCCGCCGGCGCACGGCGGCGCCGCTGGGGAGCCGCCTCGGCTCCTTCGGCTTCACCACCTTCACGCGCGCCTCCGCAGCCGCGCCGCGAAGGCGCCGTCCACGCCCTGCCGCTGCGGCAGCACGCACAGCCGGCCCGCCGCGTCCAACACCTGGGCGGGAACGGCTCCGTCCGGCGGAGCGGGCTCGAACTCGGGATGACGGGCCAGGAACTCGTCCACTCGCTCTTCGTTCTCCTCGCGCTCCAGCGAGCACGTGCTGTACACCAGCAGGCCGCCGGGGCGCACCAGCGGGGCCGCCGCCTCGAGCAGCTCGGCCTGCAGCGCGGCCAGCGCGGCAAGGTCTTCGGTGCCCACCCGCCAGCGCCCGTCGGGGTGCCGGCGGAAGGTGCCCGTGCCCGTGCACGGCGCGTCCAGCAGCACCGCGTCGGCCGCGCGGAAGGGAGGGTGCCGCCCGTCGGCCACCACCGCGCCCACGCGCCCGCCCCACCCCACGCGCGCCGCGTTCTCCACCACCCGCCGCAGGCGCCGGT
>DASWMA010000170.1:0-2996 GCA_036399995.1 Longimicrobium sp.
CATCAGCCCCGTGCGGTACCTGGCCAGGTTCAGCTTCCTGGCGTCGAAGTGCACCCACACCGCGGTGCCGATCACCATCAGCGCCGGCAGCGCCGGGGCCTGCAGCGGCTCGGAGATCGCGGCCGCGAGCACGGCCAGCGCCAGCGCGAAGGGGATTGCGAAGAAGAGCGGCATCCGGCGCGTCGGAGGCGGATGAAGACGGAGCGCCCCGCGGACGGATTCCGCGGGGGCGTATCCAATCTAACGCCGATCGATCCTCGTCGCGCGGCTTTGCGGAGCGGTCACTCGCCTGCGCGAAACGGAGGCCATGGCGTCCACGGTGACGGCGCGCCGTCGCGCGATGGGTCGGCGGGCCCCGGCTGGGTGTGGTCGTCGGCCGGACGCGAGTGCTCGGCCTCCACCGCATCCGGCAGCGGCACCGTGCCGGCCACGGGCTGGGCCGGCGCAGCGTGATCGGCGTCCGCGGCGGGTGGACCATGCCACCCCCACTCCGGTTCGGGCGGGGCGCCACCGTCTTCCCCCCATTCCTCCGCGGAGTGCGCCGGGCCCGGTACGGCCGGCGAAACCGCGTCGGGGGTATCCAGGGCCGCGGGTTCACTCCCGTGCGGCGCCTCGGCCGCTCCACCGTCCGCCGGTGGATCGTCGGCGGCGTTCCACGCGCCGTGGTCCACACCGGAGGCGGGCTCCGCCGAGCCGCCCTCCTCGCCCGTATCGGGCGCCTCCCGCCAGGCCGGAGGCGCGCCTTCGCCCACGCCTCCCGCCTCCGGCGCGAGGGTCCGCCCCCACCCGGTCGCGAGGCCGTCGCCCCACCCGTCACCGGTGGACGATTCGGCGTGCGATGCGAGCGCGCCGCCGTCCTGGCGGTTCGCGTCCCCTTCGGCCGACGCCCACCGCGCGGGCGGGCCGTCGCCGGGCTCGGCCACCGTCCACCCTGGTTCGAAGGGCGCGGGCTCCGCCGGCCGCGGCAGCTCGGCGGACGGGGCGGCGAGCCCGGCGGCGGCCTGCGCCGGGCTGGACTGCAGCAGCCATTCGCGCAGCAGCTCGTGCTCGCGCTCGGTCAACGCCACCTGCGCGCTGCGCAGAAGGTTGAGCACGTTCTTCAGGAACGCGTAGGCCAGCGCGGGTGCCTCGTCCACCCCCGTCCGCTGGAACCGGTAGCCGACGAAGTAGATCCCGCGAAGGACGAACGAGGTGTACTGCCGGCTCACCGTTTCGCCGCGCTCCAGCATCTGGTCGCGCACGATGCGCGACGTGTAGGTGAGCTCGTACGGGGTCCGCTCGATCTCCTTGGCGATCACCTCGAACAGCATCGCGTACTGGCGCGGGCTCAGCCGGGGCGTGTCGGTCAGGTCGCTGATGCGCCGGATGAACGAAACGAGCTCCTCCGGGAGCCCCTCGAGGTTGGCGGGGCGAGTGTCGGACGAGGGCGGCTCGGGCGGGGTGTGGCGCTCGGCGTCGTACAGGTAGCCCGGCTGCGGCGACGACACCATCACGAGACCCAGGTCGTCCACGCCCTCCAGGAGGTTGCGGAAGGTGCCCGCCCCGGCCCACCGGGTCTCCAGCACCCGTTGCCCCACCACCTGCGTCACGTGCTGGGCCACGCGCGCCATCACCACCGGGCCGTCGGCGCCGCGCACGAACTGCCGCACCGCCTCCACGATCCGGGCGCGCAGGTCGCCCCCGTCGCCGTTCACGGGGAGAGCCGGCTGCGCACCGGCCGCGGGCACCGGAGCGCCCGAGACGTCGACCACCACCTTCCACGCCTCGTCCTCCGTCATGCGGAGCTCGGGCCGGCGCGCGATCAGGGCTTCGGTGAGGCTCCGGAGGGTGAAGAAGCCCAGCCAGTTGGAGTACGGCGTGAACTCCCTGAACTCGCGGAAGATCTCCGGCAGGCGGGCGGCCGGCACCTCGCCGCTGCCGCTCGCCTCCTCGTACAGGCGGCGGGCGATGGCATCGAGCAGCGTCGCGGAAGCCGCGGGCTGGGTCTGCGGCAGCCGCGGCGCGGCACGCGGGACCGCGACGGGGGGGAGCCGCAGCGCGCGCTCCACGAACTCGTCGTCGGGAACCACCAGGTCGCACGACGCCTTGTAGGCCGCCGCCGTGTTCCCCGCCACGATCGCGACGGTGCGCCGGTCGTGCATGCGCAGGCGCAGCACCAGGGGAGTGAAGTCGGCGTCGGCCGACATCAGGATGAACTCGTTGAACTTGGTGGGGTGCGCCAGCGCGTCGAGGATGTCCATCACCATCACGATGTCGGCGCTGTTCTTCCCCTGCCCGGTCAGCGACGGGCAGTCGACCACCGAGAACCCGGCGCGGGTGAAGTAGCCACGGTACGGCGCGAACGTCTCCGGGTTGCCGTAGCAGCGCCGGACCAGTACGTCGCGGACGGTATCCTCGCCGGGCCGCGCCATCTCGTCCTCGATCCAGCGCAGCCACTTCTTCACGCCGCGGCCGAACTCGTCGGCGGCGCGCTCGTCATCTTCCTTCAGCCCGATGAAGATGTTGTCGAAATCGACGAACAGGGCGGATTTGATGCGCGTGATCATGGTGCCTTCCGCGTGGAGGACGATTGATGAAGGGATGACGCCGCCGCGATTGCCCGGTGTCGATGCCGCACTTCAGGTGAGAAGGACTGAAGTCGCAACGTTCCCGTCGAGAGGGCGACGGTCCGGATCGATCGACATGAACGTACCGCCCAAAACGGCGCCCCGCGGACGGATTCCGCGGGGCGCTCCCAATCTAACGAACCCGGCCGCTCACTGCCCCTGCAGGATCTGCGCGGCGCGGCTGAACGAGCCGACCGCCTGCTGCACCTGCGGGTCCTGAACGGCCAGCATGCGGTAGTAGCCGGGGTCACCCCACTTCGTCCACGCGATGGCCGGGAGCACCGTGCGCGCGAGCCGCGCGTCCACCTCGGCGCCGGCGGGCACGGCGTGGCCCTGGCGCCCCGCGAAGGCGCGGAAGTCGGCCACGGCGGCCGAGGCGGCGTCGGGGCT
>DASWMA010000171.1:0-2055 GCA_036399995.1 Longimicrobium sp.
CGTCTCCTCTCTTTCGTCGTCCGCCCACAGGAACTCCATGCCCCGCCCCACCACTCTCATCGCTGCCTTCGCGATCGGCGGCGTACTGGCCGCTGCAGTGGCCTGCACCGACCGCAACCCGGCCGCGCCGGGGATCGTCACCCGGCCGCCGCCGCCCGAAGCGCTGGTCGCGCTGCGGTGCACGGCGCAGGTGCGCGACGGCGCGATCGCCTGCTCGACCGCTCCCACGCCGCGCGGCGCGCGGGGCGTGATCCTGGGCGGCCAGGGGGTGAACGTGCGGCTCGCCTCGAGCGGCACGGTCTACGACGCGGGCACCGAAACGCTGACGACTCACGTGACGGTGGAGAACCTGACCGGGCAGGTGCTGGGGAGCCGCGACGGGGTGAACGCCGCGGCCGAGGGCGTGCGCGTCTTCTTCCAGAGCGGGCCCACGGTCACCAAGGGCACCGGCCCGGTCACCGTGGCCAACCCCGATGGCCAGGGGACGTTCACCGCGGGGCTGCAGCCGTATTTCCGCTACGCCGGCGGGCTGGTGCCGGGCGACACCACCGCCCCGCGCGAGTGGCGCTTCTCCGTGCCGGGTACGGCCGCGGCCTTCGAGTTCACCGTGTACGTGGCCGCGCCGGTCGCGCTGGAGGCGGGATGGGTGAGCGTCACCCCCATCGCCCCGTCGCTGGCGGTGGGCGACACGCAGCGGATGGAGGGCGTGCTGCACGCCGTGACCGGGCGCGCGGCGGCGGGGCCCCAGGTGCGGTGGTGGAGCTCGAACCCCGCGGTGGCCACGGTGGACGACGGCGGGCTGGTGACGGCGCTGGCCGAGGGGACGGCGGTGATCACCGCCACCAGCGGCGCCCGCGTGGGCACCGCCGAGCTGCAGGTGTCGGCCGACCCGAAGCTCACCCGCCCCACGCTGGTGAGCCTGGAGGTCACCCCCGGCACCGCGCTGGCCGAGGTCGACACGGTCACCTTTCGCGTGGGGCTCAGGAATCCGCACTCGGAGTTCTACTCCATGACCATCAACGTCGGCAGCGCGCTGAACAGCGACGCGTGGTTCTGCTCGGGCGGGGTCACCCTGGTGTCGGGCACGGCCGAAGACGGCGTGTACCAGTGCAAGATGGTGATGCCGGGGTGGATGATCCGCGGCGTGTGGGAGGTGGAGTCGGTGGAGCTGCACAACGTGTGGCGCGACCGGAAGGTGACCGCGGCCGGCCTGCGGGCGGCCGGGGCGCCGTGGCGGATCGAGGTGAAGAACCCCGGCGACGAAGAGGCGCCGGTGCTCGACAGCCTTTCCATCCCGCAACCCGCTGCGGTCTCCAACTTCGGCACCCCGGCGGTGATCAACGTATCGGTGACCGACCCCGCGGGGATCGCACAGGTGCGTGTCACCGCGCGCAGCGAGCGGACCGGCGTGCGCATGGGGTGCCAGATCGGGCAGCCGAACCTGAGCGGGACCAGCGGAACGTATCCCTGCCACCTGAACTTCCTGGCGTACATGCCGACGGGCGCGTGGGTGATCGAGCAGGTGTCGGTCCAGGACGTGAGGGGCAACGCGCGGAGCTTCAGCACGGCCAACCTGCAGGCCCTCGGCTACCCCACCGCGATCACCGTCACCGGGGCGGCCGAAGACATCGTGGCTCCCGTGGTCACCGGCTTCGCGGTCTCCTCCGCCACCGTGGCGGGGAACACCGCCGACTCGGTGAGCCTGTCCGTCTCGGCCACCGACGAGCGCAGCGGCCTGCGCTCGGCCACCATCACGCTGGCGCGCACGGGCAGCACGCAGACGCGCCCGTGCAGCGTGTTCTTCCTGCCGTTCAACACCTTGACCGGAACGCAACGCTGTGCCCTGCGGTTCAACGCGACCGAGACGGGCACCTGGACGGTGCGCACCGTCACCCTGGTGGATGCGGTTGGGAACGTCACCAGTCTGGATACCGGAGCGCTCGCTGCGGCGGGGTATCCCACCGCCGTCACGGTCACACCGTAGCGGCGGGTCGAGTGCGCAGGTGTAAAGGTGCGGAGGTGCGGAGGTGCGAAGGTGCGAAGGTGCGAAGGTGC
>DASWMA010000172.1:0-9435 GCA_036399995.1 Longimicrobium sp.
GAACGCCCGCGCCGCCCGCGCGCTCGCGGCGGCCAACAACCTGGACTCGCTCCGCCACGCAGGCAGCACGCCGCTCTCGATCGCGCCGGGAATCACGGTGAAGCCGCCCGCGGGCTCCGCGAGCGAAGTGAAGGTGGGTGCGAAGCTGAACCCCGCCGCGCTGCTGCCGAAGCCGCCCACCGGCGGCGTGGCGACGGACCGCAACGCCGTCTTCGGCGTGGGCGGCAGGGCGCACGTCGAAGCGCCCGCGTCGCTCCGCGCCGACGTGGGAACGCGCGCCACGCTGCGCGCCCGCATCCGCTTCGGGGAGGGATGAGCCCGTGCCGATCGTGATCGAGGAGATCTCCGGCGTGGTGGAGCCCGAGTCTGGCCCCGGCGCCACCCCCGAGCCCGGCGAGGCCGCCCCCCGCCGCGCCGCCCCCGACCCCCGCGCCCTCCGCGCCGAGCTGCGCCGCATGGCGGTGCGCCGCGCGAGGCTGACCGCGGATTGACGAAGTGCTAGGTGCTAGGTGCTAGGTGCTGAGTGCTGGGTGCCGAACTTCGCACAGGTGCGTGAGTGCTTTCAAGGCGGTGCCAGGGTGCGCCGCGGAAGTCGAGCTTCGTGAAGTCCGCGAAGGCGGACTGCGTGCCGTTGTAGCCGCGACTTCAGTCGCAAATTCTCGCGCAAGGACCAAGGACCTCAGCACCTAGCACCTAGCACCTAGCACTCATCACCCACACCCGCAGCCGCCGAGCACCCGTGCCCGAAGCCACCGTCTACAACGCCCGGCCCACCGTGAAGGTGGATGGAAGCGAAGACGAGATGCTGCACACCCTCCTCCTGGCCATGGAGATGACCGAGGGCGAGGGCGGGATGTCGGCCGTGGAGCTGCGCGTGAGCAACCTGGTCTCGCGGCCCGACGGCACCGCCGAGCTGGCCTGGGAAGACGGCGCGAAGCTCAAGCTGGGGGCGATGCTCGAGGTGGCCGCGGGCGACGTGAGCGCCCCCACCGAGATCTTCCGCGGCACCATCACCGGGCTGGAGGCGCACTTCGACCACACCTCGCCCCCCGAGCTGGTCGTCCTCGCCGAAGACGCGCTGCAGAAGGCGCGGATGGCGCGGCGCAGCAAGGTGCACGACGCGGCCACCATCTCCGGCATCGCCGGTGACGTGGCCAGCAAGGCCGGGCTCTCGCCGCGCGTGACCGGGCTGTCCGACGACCTCGGCACGCAGGTGCAGCTCAACGAGAGCGACCTGGCCTTCCTGCGCCGGATGCTGGCCCGCCACGACGGCGACCTGCAGGTGATCGAGAACGACCTGGCCGTGGCCCCCCGCGCCGACACCCGCCGCGGCGAGGTGGAGCTGGCGATGTACGGCCCCCTGCGCAGCGTGCGCGTGCTGGCCGACGTGACCCAGCAGGTGACCGAGACCACCACCAGCGGGTGGGACGCGAAGCAGGGGCAGCGGGTGAGCGCCACCAGCACCGGGGCCGACACCGGGCCCGGAAGCGGGAAGAAGGGTTCCGACGCGGTGAAGGAGGCGATCGGCGCGCGCAGCGAGCACGTGGCGGATCTCGCCGTGGGGACGGATGCCGAGGCGAAGGCGCTGGCGGACGCGGCGTTCGACCGGCGGCAGCGGCGTTTCGTGACCGTGGCGGGGGTGTGCGAGGGGAACGCGCTGGTGCGGGTGGGCACGCACGTGAAGCTCACCGGGCTGGGGCCGCGCTTCAGCAACAGCTACCACGTGGTGCGCGCCATCCACCGCTGGGACGTGGAAGAGGGATACCGCACCGAGTTCGAGGGCGAGTGCGCCTTCCTCGGGGAAGGATAAAGGAGAGATGCCCGCTGCAGACGCACCGTCCACCACCCTCGCGCCGACGTTCCGGCCGATGCCGGCCGCGTACCTGGCCGAGGTGACCGACGTGCAGGACCCCGACAAGCTGGCCCGCGTGCAGGTGCGCCTGCTCGCGTGGGACGGCGTGGGCGAGCACGACGCACCCGTGTGGGCGCGCGTGGCCAGCCCCTTCGCCGGCTCGAGCCGCGGCGGGTTCTTCATCCCCGACGTGGGCGACGAGGTGCTGGTGACCTTCGTCAACGGCGACCCGCGCTTCCCCATCGTGGTCGGCGGCCTGTGGAACGGCAGCGCGTCGCCCCCGGAGACGCTCTCGGGAAGCAGCGTGGACCGCTGGGCCATCACCAGCAAGGGCGGGAGCCGCATCGCCATCGTCGAAGAGTCGCAGCCCACCGTCACCATCGAGACGCCGGGCGGGGTGAAGGCCACCTGGACCGACGAGGGCGGCGGCAAGTGGGAGCTCTCCGCGGCCGGGACGACCATCACCGTCGACTCGCAGGGGGTGAAGATCCAGACCGGCGGCAAGCTGAGCGTGAGCGCCAGCCAGGTGGAGGTGAGCGCGGGGATGGTGAAGGTGGACGCGGCGATGAGCACCTTCGCCGGGATGGTGAAGTGCGACATCCTGCAGGCCACCACCGTGATCGGGAGCACCTACACGCCCGGGGCGGGGAACGTATGGTAGCCGCCGCCCTCCCGGCCCCGCCCGCCGCGCCCCCGTGCGGGAAGCACGTGCGCGAGCTCGTCGGCTTCGGCGGGGGCGAGCGGCCCGTGATCCTGCAGCGTACCGACCAGGACTTCATCGCCGCCGTGCTCGACGAGCTGAAGACGCCCGACGGGCACCGCAAGCTGTTGGCGGGGCAGGCCGTCACGCGCGACGCAGCCAACCGGCTGCGCCTCTTCCAGCCGGTGCACCGCACCTTCCACGTGGTGCTGCTGGAGGCCTTCTGCCAGGAGCTGGGCAACCCGCGGCTGGACCCGGCGAAGATCGAGAGCGCCGGCCTGGTGGTGCGCCGCGTGGACCCCGCCCCGTCCGGCCCCGGCGACGTGCGGACGTGGGGGTGGATGCGCGACGAGGCCCGCATCGTGGGCTGGGACGTGCTGGGCTCCGACGCGCTCAGGGACCGCGACCCCGACCCCGAGCGCCGCCCGGCCCCGCTCAGGACCACGCACCCGGAGCTCGGCCGGCGCCTGGCCCTGCTCCTCAAGCCCAACCTGTACGCCGAGACGGTGTCGCCGCTCTTCCCGGCGCCGCCCGAGGTGTGCCAGGCCGCCGGGCGCACCGTTCTCTACGGCGTGGTCCCCGTCACCAGCGCCGAGATCAGCGAGGCGCCGCGCCCCGCGCCGGTCTATCCGCTCGAAGACGTGCGCGCGCTCCTTCCCGACTGGCTCAAGGCGGGAACGTGGAGATGGCGCGTGCACGAAGAGCTGGAGCCCGCGCCCACGCCGCAGACCGCGCCGACCAAAGCCGACATGCTGGGGCTCCTCTCCACCATCGGCTTCTTCAGCGAGACGGCGGAAGCGGCGGCGCTGCGCACGGCGATGGACCGCGTGACGGTGCGCTACGGCACGCCCACCACGGTGAACCGGGTGCAGGTGTGGCCGTACGTGGGCCGGCTGGGCGGCGAGCTGTGGAAGGCCGAGACCTCGCTGCTCGACAGGAACGCCGAGAAGCGGTACGGCGCCGCCTCGGTCTACACCATCACGGCCGACGACGAGAAGGCGATCGCCGAGGCCGCGCAGGCGATGCTCTCGGCACGGATGGGCACGGTGGCGCCGGTGCACACGCGCTTCGAGGAGCGCGGCGCGCTCTTCCGGGTGCGCGCCTTCATGCGCGTGAAGAAGTGCGGCGACTGCCCGCCCGAGCTGGTGTGGAGCGAGCCCAGCGAGCCCTTCTCCATCGTCCCCTGGTTCGAGTCGGGCGAGATGCCGCCGGTGCGCGTGGCGCTTCCCGAGGCGAGCCGCGAGTCGCTCAAGAAGCTGAAGCCCAACGTCACCTTCGTCACCCCGCCCAGCGTCGCCGACCTGATGCAGGGGATGGGGCTGAAGGACCTGACCGAGGGGAAGGTGAAGGCCCCGGCGCAGGGCTCGGGAGGCGGCTCCGCGCCGGGCGCGGGGCTCGAGTGGCTGTGCGGGTTCAGCATCCCGATCATCACGCTCTGCGCCTTCATCGTCCTGCAGATCTTCCTTGCCCTGCTGCACATCGTGTTCTGGTGGCTGCCGATCGTGAAGATCTGCATCCCCATGCCGAAGGTTACGCCCCCGCCCCAGGTGCCCTAGATGGCGACCGAAATCGACCGCGCGCGCGTGGGGTGGCCGCTGCTCCCCGTGCCCGACGCCAACGGCGAGCTGCGCTACCCCGGGCTGGAGGAGAGCATCCGCCAGCAGATCCGCGTGATCCTTCTGACCCAGCCCGGCGAGCAGCTGATGCGGCCGCTGTACGGCGCGGGGATCGGCGGGTTCCTGCACCAGCCCAACACCCTCGAGACCCGCCGCGCCGTGCGCGACCGGGTGAAGGCCTCGCTGGAGCAGTGGGAGCCCCGCATCACCCTCGACCGGGTGGAGGTGTGGGAGGTGGACGGCCGCCCCACGCAGGTGCGGGTGGAGATCGTGTACCGGGTGATCCGCACCGGGGCGGGGCAGCAGCTGGGCGTGGTCATGGAGCTGGGAGGGTAGACGGATGCCGATCACACCCCCGGTGCTGGACGACCGCGGCTACGACGACCTGGTCCGCGACCTGGTGGCGCGCATCCCCGCGCACACCCCGGAATGGACCAATCCGCGCCCGGGCGACCCCGGCCGCACCCTGATCGAGCTGTTCGCCTGGCTGGGCGACGCGCTCCTCTACCGCGCCAACCGCGTCCCCGACCGGCAGCGCCTGGCCTTCCTCCGCCTGGTGGGCGACGGGCTGCGCCCCGCCGTGGCCGCGCGCGGTCTCGTGTCGCTGCAGGTGGACGACAAGGCCTTCACCCGCGCCGTCACCTTCCGCCCCGGCGCCTCGCTGAAGGCCGCGGTGGGGTTCGAGACGCGCCACGAGGTGACCGTCCTTCCCGTGGAGGCGCGCGCCTACGTGAAGCGCCCGCTGACCCCCGCCGAGCAGGAGCCGCTGCGCGAGGTGATCGACGGGCTCAAGGCGATCTACGAGATCGGCACCGAGGCCGTCCCCTACGCCACCACCCCCGTCTTCGCCGGCGGCGCCGCCGTGCCCGCGGGGCTCGACCTGGCCGACGACGACGTGACGGTGGACGGCGCACTCTGGCTGGCGCTGTTCGCGCTCGACCCCGAGCGGGTGGCCGAGGTGCGCCAGACGCTGGGCGGCGAGCCCGAGAAGATGCAGCGCGTCCTCTCCGTAGGCCTGGCGCCGGCCGTGGAGGTCCCGGAGCGCTACGACGAGCTGGGGCCGCGCGGCGCCATCCCGCTGGTGTGGGAGATCAGCACGGGGCGCACGGAGGACGACGAGGTGCGCTTCGTGGCGCTGGACGTGGAGGCCGACGGCACGCAGGGGCTCACCCGCCGCGGCGTGGTGCGCCTGGTCCTCCCCGGCGTGGACGACATCGGCGCGCCGCCCGACGGGGTGTCGACCTTCCTGAAGGCCGGCGTGGGCGACCTGGCCCCGCGGCTCGACCTGCCCAGGGACGCGGCGCGGCTGGTGGCGTGGGTGCGGGTGAGGCCGGCGGTGGCGCTCTCGTCGTTCAAGGTGAGCTGGGTGGGGGTGAACGCGGTGGAGGTGGACGGCCGCGAGACCATCTCCGGCCGTGTGGTCGGCACCAGCGACGGCACCCCCGACCAGGAGCTGCCGCTGGGCGCCCAGTCGATCGAGGGAGCCACGCTGGAGCTGCAGGTGGAGGAAGACGGCGGCTACCAGCCCTGGACGCGCGTGGACGACCTGGCCACCGCCGGCCGCGACGACCGCGCCTACGAGCTCGACGCCGAAGCGGGGACGGTGCGCTTCGGCGACGGCGTGCGCGGCCGCATCCCCGCGCTGGGGCGGCGCGTGCGCGTGGGGCGGATGCGCGTGGGCGGCGGCGCGGGCGGCAACCTCCCCGCCGGCTCGCTGACGAAGATTGCGGGATCGACCGTGCAGCCCGGCCCGGTGCCGCGGATGAAGGTCTTCCAGGGGCTGCCCACCGAGGGTGGGGAAGACGCGGAGACGCTGGAGCAGGCCGAGCGCCGCATCCCCGCCGTCTTCCGCCACCGCGACCGCGCGGTGACCGCCGACGACTTCCGCCGCCTGGCCGCGGAGACGCCGGGGGTCCGCCTCGGACGTGTCGAAGTGCTGCCGCGCTTCAAGCCGCAGCAGCGCCGCCGCGACGTGCCCGGCGTCGTTTCCGTGATGATCCTGCCGCAGAAGGAGGCGCGCGTCGCCCCCAACCCGCGGCCCGACCGTCCCACGCTCGAAGCCGTGCACGCCTGGCTCGACGCGCGCCGGCCGCTGGCCACCGAGCTGTACGTGATCGGCTGCGAGTACATCCCCCTCGGATTGACCACCAGCATCACCATCCGCGACGGGTGGGGGCGCGACGAGGTGGTGCAGGCGGTGCGCGACGCCGTCCGCGCGCACCTGTGGCCGCTGGCGCCCGGCGGCGTGGCGGGGAGCGGCTGGCCGCTGGGGCAGGCCGTGCGCGACCGCGAGCTGGAGGTGGTGGTCGCCCGCGTCCCCGGCGTGGCCACGGTGGCGGGGGTCAACCTCTTCGGCCGGCGCGCCGACGGGAAGGCGTGGGAGAACCTGCGCCTGCGCCCCGAGGCCTCCGCCGAGCTGAAGCCGCTGGAGTGGCAGCTTCCCGAGCTGCAGGCGCTGGTGGTGACGGTGGACGAGCCGCAGGCCCCGCCCACGCTGGGCGGCGCTCCCGGCCTGGGCGGCGGCGCGGGGACGGGCTCCGGCACCGGCGGCGGGCCGACGGGAAGCGGGAGTGGCTCGTCGGGCTCCGGCACGGGCACGGGGACGGGGAGCGGGACGCCGACCACGGGCGCGGGCGGAACCGGCGGGCGCCCGGGGGTGGCGGTGCCGGTGGTGCCGGAGGTGTGCTGAGATGGACGCCAACGGGCAGCGCTTCTGGCTGGTGGCCGACGCGCCGGACTGGGCCGCGTTCGACGCCGTGCAGTGGGACGCCGACCGCCGCAGTCTGCGCCTGGCCAGCCGCCGCACGCCCCCGAAGTGGAGCTCGCGCCGCACCGAGGCGCTGGCGCGGCTGAACGAGGTGCGCGGCGCGCGCGACCGGTTCGGCACGCGCGCAAGGTGGAACGGCACGCGGGTGGTGGCCGCCGGCGCGCTCCCCCCCGAGGTGGACGCCACCGAGGTCCCCATCGCGCGCACCCCGGGCGACCAGCCGCCGACGGACCTGGCGCTGGGGCACGACGGCGTGCTGTACCTGGCCGGCGCCTTCGGGGTGTCGCTGCTGGACCGGCGGCGCCACCGCAAGCCGGTGACGGTGAGTGCCGAGGGCTTCACCGCCTGGCGGATCGCGCCCGACCCGGCGGGGGGCGTGTGGGTGCTGGACGGGGGGATGCGCCGGCTGGCGCGTCTGCGCGGCGGCACGTGGCCCAACACGCCGTACGGCGCCTACGGCCCCGGCGTGTTCCACCCGGTGGACGAGAACCCCGACCCCCCGCGGCTGGTGGTGGACCCGAGCGTGATCTGCCCCAGCGCCGAGCGGCCGGTGGCGATCGACGTGTCGCCCGGCGGGCGGCTGGCGCTGCTGACCTGGTCGAGCAAGCCGGCCGGCGCCGTCTACCTGCGCGTGCGCGAGACGGACGGGAGCTGGGGCCCCGCGGTGCGGCTCGACGGCGCCGTCTATCCCTACTCGCTGGCCTGGGTGTCGGAAGGGCGCGTGGCGGTGATGATCCCCGGCGCGGCCGAGGCCCCGGTCTATCCCGCGGACGCGCGCGGCGCCGCCCGCGTGCCGCCGGTGGGCGACCTGTATCCGCTGCGCGCGGCGACCGGGGCCCCCTTCACCCACACGCTGGCCTTTCCCGCGCACTACCCGGCGGCGGGGGGCGCGCACCTTCCGCTGCACCGCCTCTCCCTCCCCTCGTTCGCGACGGAGGGGACGGCGATGAACGCGCGGCTGCTGGACGGCGGGAGCACGCAGGCGGTGTGGCACCGCATCTACCTGGAGGCGTGCATCCCCCCGGGCACCGGCGTCACCCTCCACCTGGCCGCCACCGACGAGCCGGCGGTGCCGATGCTGGGCTCGGGCGAGTGGCACCCCCACCGCTTCGGCGCCGCGGCGCCCGACGACGCGCCGGGGGTGCCGCTGGCCGCCTGGGTGCCGCACGCCTCGGAGCTCCCCTTCCACCCCGGCCTGCTCAAGGCCGAGCCGAGTCCCGACCGCGCGGGGCTGTGGACGGCGCTGGTGCAGCGCGCGGGCCTGCGCGTGCGCGCGCTCAAGGGCCGCTACCTGTGGGTGCGCGCCGAGCTGGCGGGGAGCGGGGCGGCCAGCCCCGAGGTGGCGGCGGTGCGCGTGTACGGCTCGCGCTTCTCCTACGCCGAGCAGTACCTCCCCGAGGTCTACCGCGAGAGCGAGTTCGGCCCCGACGCCGAGCGCCGCGCCCCGGCCACCCCGGCCGACTTCCTGGAGCGCTTCCTGGGGAACTTCGAGGGGGTGCTGACCACGCTGGAAGACCGCGTGGCCGCCGCCTGGGTGCTGACCGATCCAAGCGCCGCGCCCGCCGAGGCGCTGGAGTGGCTGGCCGGGTGGCTGGGCCTGTCGCTGGACCCCGCGCTCCCCGAAGAGCGCCGGCGGGCGATGCTGCGCGCCTGGCCCGAGATCGCGAAGCGCCGCGGGACGGTGCGCGGGCTGGCGCTGGCGCTGGACGCGGCCACGGGCGGGGGCGTGCAGGGGGGCGAGATCGTGGTGCTGGAGGATTTCCGCCTCCGCCGCACCTTCTCCACCATCCTGGGCGCCGACCTGGCCGACGAGGAAGACCCGCTCACGGGCGCGCTGGCGGTGAGCGGCAACAGCTACGTGGGCGACACCCTCTTCCTGGGCGACGACGGAACGCGCGACCGCGAAGAGCACGAGGGAAAGCGCACCGTGCCGGACGACAAGAGGAGACGCAAGCTCCTGCGCGATGCGGGGAAGCTCGGCCTGGTGCGGGATGCCGGGAAGCTCGACCTGCTGCGCCACGAAGGGAAGCTCGGCCTGCTGCCGGAGGAAGAACAGCGCAGGCGCCGCCTGGGGGATGCGGAGAAGCGCGAGTTCCTGGCGCTGTTCAGCGCCGACCTGAAGGTGGACCCGGACGAGGCCGCGGCGATCCGCCGGCTGTACGACCGCCTGGCGCACCGGATCACCATCCTGGTTCACCAGCAGGTGCAGCCGCAGGACCTGGGGCTGATCGCGCGGGTGGTGGAGCGCGAGACCCCGGCGCACGTGGAGGCGCGGGTGCTGGCGGCCACGCACCCCTTCGTGGTGGGGATGGCCTCGCTGGTGGGGGTGGACACCTACCTGGGCCCGCGCCCGCCGCAGCAGCCCGTGCGCGTGGACCAGAGCCGCATCGGCGCGCGCGACTTCATCCAGACCCCCGTGAGCCTGGACCCGCGGCTGGAGGGCGGCCGGGGGACGGTGTTGCAGGGGTAGGGAAGTGCGAAGGTGCGAAGGTGCGAAGGT
>DASWMA010000173.1:0-3965 GCA_036399995.1 Longimicrobium sp.
TACCTGCTGGCCGACGGCGACAGCAGCCGGCTGCAGCGCGCGCTGGTGCGCGAGGGGCGGCTGGCGCAGGACGTGGACACCTACCTCTACCCCACCGCCCTCTGCGGCACCTTCGGCATCGTCTCCACCTCGCGCACGGGGGTGGCGCCCGAGGCGCTGGAGGCCGCCGTGCGCCGCGTGCTCGACGACGTGGCGCAGGGGGTGAGCGACGACGAGGTGCTGGGCGCCGTGCGCCGCGTGCGCCGCGACCAGGTGGGCGAGCTGGCCACGGTGGAAGAGCGCGCCGAGGCGCTGTCGTACGCCGCCACCGTGATCGGCGAGCCCGAGGCGCTGGAGCGCGTGATGGAGATGTACGGCGAGGTGACGGCCGAAGACGTGAGCCGCGCCGCCGTGCAGTGGCTGGCCGCCGAGCGCGGCGCCACCCTGGTGATCGTCCCCAGCGGCAACCCGCCGAAGGACGAGGACGACGACTACGAAGAGGGGGAGGCGCAGGGATGACGGACGCCACGATGACACCCGCCGTCCTCCCGCAGCCGGTGCTGGGCCCGCCCCCCGCGCCGCGCGTTCCCCGCCCCGAGCGCTACACGCTGGCCAACGGGCTGCGGGTGATCTCGGCGCCGCGCCGCGGGATCCCGCAGGTGGTGCTGCGGCTGGTGCTTCCCGCCGGCTCGGCGGCCGACCCGGCGCGCTACCCCGGCACCGCGGGGCTGGTGGGCCACCTGCTCACCGAGGGCACCGCGGGGATGACCGCCGAGGCGCTGCACGCCCGGCTCGACCTGCTGGGCGCGGCCGTGCACCCGCACGTGGGCCACGACTTCGCCGAGGTGGAGCTGACGCTGCTGAGCGAAACGCTGCGCGAGGGCGTGGGGCTGCTGGCCGACGTGGTGATGCGCCCCACCTTCCCCGAGCACGAGGTGGAGCGGATCCGCGCCGAGAGCCTCGACGCGCTGGTGGCCCGCCAGGACGAGCCGTCGAACGTGGCCGACGACCGCATGGCGCTGGAGGTGTTCGGCGCCGACCACCCGTACGGCCTCCCGTCGTTCGGCACCGAGATGGGGATCAGCTCGGTGCCGCGCCAGGCGCTGGCCGACTTCCACGCCGACCACTACCGCCCGGCCGCCGCCTTCATCGTGGCCGCGGGCGAGTTCGACGGCGCCGAGCTGCGCGAGGCGCTGGAAGAGGCGTTCGGGGGGTGGACGGGGAAGGCGCCGCCGGTGGAGTACCCCGAGCGGGAGCCCGCCCCGCCGCGCGCGGGGAAGCTGTCGGTGACCCCGTGGGACGACGCGGCGCAGTCGGAGATCCGCATCGCCGGGCCGGGGCTGCCGCGGAAGCACCCCGACTGGGTGAAGGCGGGCGTCGCCAACTTCCTGCTGGGCGGCAGCACCATCACCGGTCGGCTGGGCGCCAACCTGCGCGAAGACAAGGGGTGGACGTACGGCGCCCGCTCGCAGTTCTCCGCGGGGGTGGCGCACGGGGGATGGGTGGCCGAGACAGCGGTGGACGTGGACGTGACCGCCGACGCGGTGAGCGAGATGCTGCGCGAGATGAGCCGCCTGATGGACGAGCCGGTGGACGAGGCCGAGCTGCGCCGCGCCAAGGACGCGCTGATGCTGTCGCTGCCGCGCGTGTTCGAGACACCGGCCGGCGTGGCGAGCCGCCTGGCCACCATCGAGGCGTACGACCTGCCGCACGACTGGTGGGAGCGCTTCCCCGCCGAGGTGGAGGCGGTGACCACGGGCGACGTGCGCGAGATGGCATGGCGCCACTTCGACCCCGACCGCCTGGTGCGGGTGGTGGTGGGCGGCGGGATCAAGGAGTAGACGAGCCGGCATCGGATCCGACCGGCATTGGGGACGGGACGGACGGCGCGAGGAGCGTCGGCCGGCCCCGTACGGCCGGTTGAAACCGGCCGCTGCAACGTCGGGAAGTCCGCCTTGGCGGACTGCGCCGTCGGCGCCGGTGCGGGGGGACACGCGGATGTGGGGGGCGACGCGCGGGCACCGCCATGCAGCCTCGCGCAGTTTGCGAGGCTTCCCGTCGTTGTTGCTGCGGATTCATCCGCCCCTCACGAGATCGGCCGTCCGTGACGGAGCCTGGATGACGCGCCGGTCGAAGTCGCGCGGCCCCCGGACGCCACGCGGCCCCTCTCCCGCGGTGTTCGCGAGAGAGGGGCCGGGCGAGCGGTGCAGACCAGGGGCCCGGGGTGAACCGGCGATCTCGGCTACAGCACCCCGCCGCCGCTGTCCCGCTCGCCGCGCCACACGGCGTCGTCGTCGTATTCGTCGCGCTCTTCGGCCGCCACCATCTCCATGGCGGGCACGGGAACGTGGCGCGATACGCGCATGATCCCCTCCCACCCGCACGAGGTGCACCAGCGCCGGTTCAGCAGCCGCATCAGCGGGCGCAGCACCTGCACGCGGATGGGGAGCGTCTCGCATCCGCACCGCGGACAGTCGCGCCCCGACGGCAGCAGGGCGACGAGGAGACCCAGCGGGGCCAGGAGCATCACCACCCAGAGCGCCGTCATGAACATCCAGAACATCGCGTCCTCCCTTGGGTCCCCGGTGCCTCTTCGCGCCGCCGGCGCTCAGCCTTGCGGAGAGGCAAAGCGCATGCCGTTCCGCGTCCACCCGGGTCACGCGCCATCTTGTTGAAAATGCGGATTTTACGAGTAGATCCAGGGGCTCCCGACGCATCGGCGCTGGCCGATGCCGCGCAGATCCTGCGGCAGGGCGGGCTGGTGGCCTTCCCCACCGAGACGGTGTACGGCCTGGGCGCCCACGCGCTGGACCCCGCGGCCATCGCGCGCATCTACGAAGCGAAGGGCCGTCCGTCGTACAACCCGCTGATCGTGCACGTGGCCAGCGTGGAGGCGGCGCGCGCGCTTTCGTCGGCGTGGCCCGACGCGGCCGAGCGGCTGGCGGAGCGCTTCTGGCCCGGCCCGCTCACGCTGGTGGTCCCCAGGGCGGAGGGAATCCCCGACGCGGTGAGCGCCGGGCTGGCGACGGTGGGGATCCGCATCCCCGCGCACCCGGTGGCGCACGCGCTGCTGGAGGCGGCGGGGATCCCGCTGGCGGCGCCCAGCGCCAACCGCTCGATGGCCGTGTCGCCCACCACCGCCGAGCACGTGCGCCGCAGCCTGGGGAACGCGGTGGACATGATCGTGGACGGGGGCCCATCCCCCGTGGGGATCGAGTCCACCGTGCTCTCGCTGGCCGGCGAGGTCCCCACCATCCTGCGCCCCGGCGCGATCCCGGCAAGCGAGCTGCGCGAGGTGCTGGGGAGGGTGGAAGTCGCGTCGGGGGAGCCGGCGGGTGGAGCGGCGCGCCCCAGCCCGGGGATGCTGGACCGGCACTACGCGCCGCGCGGCGAGGTGCGCCTGTTCGACCCCGCCGCGCGCGAGGCGGCGTTCGCCAAGGCGGTGTGGGCCGCCTCCGACGACCGCGGCGTGGGGGTGATCGCCTTCGCGCCGGTCTCCGCCAGCGGCGCAGAGGTCGTCACGATGCCGGCGGACCCGCGCGAGTACGGCGCCCGCCTCTACGCCGCGCTCCACGCGCTGGACGCCGCCGGGTGCGAGGTGATCTGGATCGAGCAGGTCCCCGACGCGCCCGAGTGGAGCGGCATCCGCGACCGCCTGCGCCGCGCCGCCAGCTCAGGGTGATGTGGAATGGAGGAAGTGCCCGGGCGTCTCGATGGATCGATCGAATGATACCCAGATGGGGTGATTGACTGTGCATTTCTGCACCCCACTCCTCCCCCGTCATCCTGAGGGCCGACCACGCCGACTTCGCGGCGTGCACCAATGGCTGCAGGCCGAAGGATCTATAGCCGGCCTGCGTGGAATCCCCAGTCGTAGCGCATCCGATGGTATAGATCCTTCGCGCTGCGGCCTTTGCAGCACGCCTCGGTGCAGCGTGGTCGCGCTCAGGATGACGGGAGGCGGTTTCGTGCGAATGCACAATCGA
>DASWMA010000174.1:0-2171 GCA_036399995.1 Longimicrobium sp.
GGTGGGACCCGTGCTCGGCGTCGAGATCCCCCTGCGCGCGCTCTTCGAGGCGCCGACGATCGCGGAGCTGGCGGCGCGGATCGACCTGGAGCGGCGCGCGGGCGAGGGTGCCGCCCTCCCGCCGCTGGTTCCCGTCGACAGGGCGGCGCCGCTGCCGCTCTCGTTCGCGCAGGAGCGGCTCTGGTTCCTGCACCAGATGGCGCCGGAGGACACCGGCTACAACGGGCCCTGGCCGAGCCGGCTGCGGGGCCGCCTCGACGCGTCCGGGCTGGAGCGGGCGCTGGGCGCGCTGACGGAGCGCCACGAGGCGCTGCGCACCACCTTCCGCCCAGTGGAGCAGGGGGCCGTGCAGGTCGTCCACCCGGCCGCGCCCGTGCGCCTCCCGGTGGTGGAGCTCACCGGCCTCGCGCCCGACGACCGCGAGCGCGAGGCGCGCCGCCTGGCGCGGGAAGACGCGGAGCGCCCCTTCGACCTGGAGCACGGCCCGCTGCTGCGCGCCACGCTGCTGCGCCTCGCGGACGAGGAGCACGTGCTGCTGCTGGCCATGCACCACATCGTCAGCGACGACTGGAGCATGGGCGTGCTCTTCCGTGAGCTGCTGACCCTTTACGAATGGTTCTCGCGGCCCTCCGATGAACCGCGGCCGGCATCGCCGCTGCCGCCGCTGGCGGTGCAGTACGCCGACTTCGCCGTGTGGCAGCGCGGCTGGCTGCAGGGCGAGGTGCTCCGCCAGGAGATCGACTGGTGGCGGGAGCGGCTGGGCGGCGCGCCCCCCGCGCTGGAGCTCCCGACCGACCGTCCGCGTCCCGCGGTGGCGAGCTCGCGCGGCGCCGCACACGCGTTCCGCATCCCCGCGGAGATCACACGCGGGCTCCGCGCCCTCGCGCGGCGGGAAGCGGCCTCGCTCTACATGGTGACGCACGCCGCCTTCGACCTGCTCCTCTCGCGCTGGTCGGGGGAGGAGGACATGGTCGTCGGCTCGCCGATCGCGGGACGCACCCAGGTGGGGACGGAGGGGCTGATCGGCTTCTTCGTCAACACGCTCGCGCTGCGCATCGACCTTTCCGGCGACCCCTCGTTCCACGAGCTCGTGCGCCGCGTGCGCGAGACGGCGCTGGGGGCGTACGCCCACCAGGAGCTGCCGTTCGAGCGGCTGGTGGAGGAGGTGGCCCCGGAGCGGGGCCTGTCGCACACGCCGCTCTTCCAGGTGATGTTCGCGCTGCAGAACGCGGACACCGGCGTGGGGTCCGCCATCGGCGGGCTTCGGCTGGAGCCGTTCGGGGGCGAGGTCCGGGCGGTGCGCTTCGACCTGGAGCTGGACCTCACGGAGGAGGGCGAGGAGCTGGTCGGGGACCTGCGCTTCCGGACCGACCTGTTCGACGACGCCATCATGGAGCGCTTCGCGGCACAGTACCGGGCGGTGCTCGCCGCGGCCGTCGCCTCGCCGGAGGAGCGCCTGTCGCGCCTGGCCATCCTTCCGGACGAGGAGGCGCGGACGCTCCTCGCGTACGGGAGCGGGCCCGCCCGCGAGGACACGGGCGTCCCGGTGCACCGCCTGGTCGCGGCGCAGGCCGCCCGCACGCCGGGTGCGACGGCGGTCCTGTTCGCGGGGGAATCGCTCACGTACGCGGAGCTGGACGCGCGCGCCGACCGTCTCGCGCGGCTGCTGCGCGGCCGCACCGAGCCGGGGACCACGATCGGCATCTGCCTGAATCGCGGTCCGGAGGCCGTCGTCGCGCTGCTGGCGGTGTGGAAGATGGGCGGCGTCTACCTGCCGCTGGACCCGGGTCACCCGGTGGAGCGCCTTTCCTTTCTCCTGCAGGACTCCGGGACGAAGCTCGTCGTCTCCGACCTCCCGCTGGCCGGGACGCTCGTGGCGCGCGAGGCGGACGTCCTCCTGCTCGACCCTTTCGCGGAGGGCGACCTCGCCGGCGGAGAGCTGGAGCTCGGCGGTGGCGGGCCGGGCGACCTGGCCTACCTGATCTACACGTCGGGCTCGACGGGTACGCCCAAAGCGGTGATGGTCGAGCACGCGCAGCTCACCCACACCCTCGGTGCCAGCCTCGAAACGCTCGGCTTCGCCCCCGGTGACGTGGTGGCGGCGCTCGCTTCGACCTCGTTCGACATCTCGCTGCTGGAGCTGGTCACGCCGCTGCTGGCCGGGGGCGCGG
>DASWMA010000175.1:0-1955 GCA_036399995.1 Longimicrobium sp.
ACACCACCCCCCGGCGTTTCCACGCAACACCTCCCTCGCACACCCTCCCCTGGATCATTCGTAGCTGGCTTCACCAATCGAATGCATCCACCGACTCGAGCGAGTGTCGCACCCGTCGGCCGCAGGGCCGCTCGTCCGCCCAGTCATGAAGTCCGCGCTCGTTCGTTCACCCTGGACGGGTCGCCGCCGGGTTTCGACCGGCGCGGTGGCGGGAAGCCGATATACGGGGTCCGCCAGTCGAATGGGTGCCCAGCGATCGAATCGGTGTGGCAATTGCGGACAGCGGGCTTGCGATGGGGGGGCACGGCAACGACATTGGCCCGCTTTGATTCCCGGACCGGTGGAATGGACTACGAATACATCGACACCCCCGAGCGGCTGCGCGACGTGATCCAGCGGCTGAAGGACGAGCCGCTGCTGGGCGCCGACACCGAGGCCGCGGGTTACCACCGCTACTTCGACCGGCTGAGCCTGGTGCAGCTCTCGTCGCGCGGCGAGAACTTCCTGGTCGACCCGCAGACGGTGGACCTGGCGCCGCTGGCCGAGATCTTCGCCAACCCCGCGGTGGAGAAGATCTTCCACGACGCCGACTACGACGTCCGCATCCTCGACCGCGACGCCGGGCTCAGCATCGCCAACCTGTTCGACACGCAGGTCGCGGCCGCCTTCCTGGGCGAGCGCTCGCTGGGGCTGGGCAACATCGCCGAGAAGTACCTGGGGCTCAAGCTGCCCAAGGAGCACCAGCGCGCCGACTGGGGCGAGCGCCCGCTGACCGAGGGGATGAAGCAGTACGCCGCCACCGACACCGCCCACCTCCCCGCGCTGCGCGACCGCCTGCGCGACGAGCTGGTGAAGCTGGGGCGCCTGCACTGGGCCGAGGAGGAGTTCCGCCGCCGCGAGGGCACGCGCTTCAGCGAGCCCGACGAGAGCCGCGAGGCGTGGATGAAGGTGAAGGGCGCGCGCGACCTTCCGCCGCGCGGCCTGGCGATCCTCCGCGAGCTGTACGAGTGGCGCGAAGGGGTGGCGCGCGAGATGGACCGCGCCACCTTCCGGGTGATGGGCAACCAGTCGCTGCTGGAGATGAGCGTGAACCCGCCGCCCAACGTGGGCGCGCTGCGCAACGTCTCAGGCGTGTCGGGCGGGCTGGTGGAGCGCCGCGGGCGCGACGTGATGGCCGCCATCGCCCGCGGGCTGGCGGTGCCCGAGGCCGAGCTGCCGCGCTGGCCGCGCGCCCAGCGCTGGGAGCGCGACCTGGAGCTGGAAGCGCGGGTCGAGTCGCTCAAGGACGCGCGCAACCGCCGCGCCGACCAGCTGGGGCTGGACGCCGGCTTCGTGATGTCGCGCGCGCAGCTCGAAGAGGTGGCCCGGGCGCGCCCCCGCACGCTCGACGCGCTGGCCGCGGTGACCGGCGTGCGGCGCTGGCAGGTGGAGGCCGCGGGCGAGGCGCTGCTGAAGGCGCTGCACTGACCTGGCAGATCCCAGTTACCCGAAGACACGGGGTTGGAACCGACGATGGCCGATACGATGGAAACCACCACGCGCGAGCTGACCGACAACGCGGGGCGCGCCTGGGTGGCGGTGCCGGTGGAGAGCAAGGTGGCGCACCTGAAGACCGGCGCCGTGCTGGCCTTTCGCCCCGCCGACGACCCGCAGGGCGAGCCGGTGCGCAGCAACGTTGAGTTCAACTCGTTCAAGGCCGCGGAGTTCGCCATCCGCACCATGAGCGAGAAGGAGATCCACCGCCGGCTGAACTGGGCGAAGACCGACGCGGGAATTCCCTGACGCGGTGCGAAGGTGCGAAGGTGCGAAGGTGCGAAGGTGCTAGGTGCTAGGTGCTAGGTGCTAGGTGCGAAGGTGCGAAGGTGCGAAGGTGCGAAGGTGCGAAGGTGCGAAGGTGCGAAGGTGCGAAGGTGCGAAGGTGCGAAGGTGCGAAGGTGCGAAGGTGCGAAGGTGAA
>DASWMA010000176.1:0-17516 GCA_036399995.1 Longimicrobium sp.
CTCCAGCAGCTCCGGCGCGCCGGCCAGCGTCTCCTTCCAGTACTCCGCCTGCCGCCGCAGCACGTCGCCGCCCACCCACTTCCGCTGCCACGCCGCGTAGTCGGCGTACTGCACCGGGAGCGGCGGGAGCGGATCGGGCTCTCCGGCGCGGAAGGCGGCGTAGAGCGCGCTGACCTCCTCGGTGAACACCCCCATGCTCCACCCGTCGGAGACGACGTGGTGCATGGTGATCAGCAGCACGTGGTCATCGTCGGCCATCCGCACCAGCCGCCCGCGGATCAGCGGCCCGCGCGCAAAGTCGAAGGGCGCGCCCGCCTCCTCCGCCATCACCCGGCGCAGCTCCGCCCCGGCCCGTGCGTGCCCGCGGAGGTCGTGCTCCACCAGGTGGAACGCGCTTTCCTCCGCCGGCGCGATCCGCTGCACGGGATCGCCGTCCGTCTCCACGAATACCGTGCGCAGCGCCTCGTGCCGCGCCACGATCCGGTCCAGCGCACGCCGGAGCGCAGCGCGGTCCAGCTCGCCCTGCAGGCGCATGCGCGTGGGCATGTGGTACGCCGCGCCGGCACCCTCCAGCTGGTCGATGAACCACAACCGCTGCTGCGCGAACGAGAGCGGGAGGTCCGCCTGGCGGTCCGCCCGCTCGATCGGCGGCAGCTCGGCGCGTGAACGCGCCTCCAGCTCGCGCGCGAAGTCGGCCAGCACGGGGCGGGTGAACAGCTCGCCCAGCGCGACCTCCACCTCCAGCAGCTGCCGCACGCGCGAGATCACCCGCACCGCCAGCAGCGAGTGCCCGCCCAGCTCGAAGAAGTTGTCCCAGCGGCCCACCCGCTCCACTCCCAGCAGCTCCGACCAGATCTCGGCCATGGCCGCCTCGATCCCGTCCAGCGGCTCCTCGCGCGTACGTGACGCGAACGCGTCGGCGCCGGGTGCCGGCAGCGCGCGGCGGTCCAGCTTCGCGCCGGGCGTCAGCGGGAGCGCGTCGAGCCGCACGTAGGCGGCGGGGACCATGTATTCGGGAAGACGTTCGGAGAGGTGCGCGCGGAGCGTCTCGGCATCCACCGGGCCGACGACGTAGGCCACCAGCCGGCGGTTCCCCGGCGCGTCGTCGCGCGCCACGACCACCGCGTCGCGCACGGCGTCGTGGCCGCGCAACGCCGCTTCGATCTCGCCCAGCTCGATGCGGTAGCCGCGGAGCTTCACCTGGAAGTCGGTGCGCCCCAGGAACTCGAGCGTCCCGTCCGCCCGCCAGCGGCCCAGGTCGCCGGTGCGATACATCCGCGCGCCGCCGTCCACCGAGAACGGATCGGGGACGAAGCGCTCCGCGGTCAGCCCGGGGCGGCCCAGGTAGCCCCGCGCCAGGCCCGCGCCGCCGACGTACAGCTCGCCCGCCACGCCCACGGGGACGGGCTCGCCCCGCGCATCCAGGACGTAGATCCGCGCGTTGGTGATCGGCCGCCCGATGGCGGGCACGCGGCCGTCCGCGGCCGATCCGAAGACGTCCCAGGTCGAATCGATGGTCGCTTCGGTGGGGCCGTAGAGGTTGACCACCTGTCCCGCGCCCGCGGCCCGCGCCTCGTTCACCAGCGCGGCGGAGAGCGGCTCGCCGCCGCAGCAGACGATGCGGCAGGGGAGCGATCCGCCCTCGGGAAGAGACGTCAGGACAGCCTGCAGAAGGGTGGGGACGAACTGCGCGATGGTGACGCCGCCCTCCACGGCCGCGCGCCCGATGGCCGCCGGGTCCTTCGCCGCCGCGGACGAGAGGAGGAGCATCCGCGCGCCGGAGGCCAGCGTGGTCCACAGCTCCCACACCGACGCGTCGAAGGAGATGGAGGTGCGCTGCAGCACCGTGTCGTCTGGGCGGATCCCGAAGGCGCCGGCCTGCCACGCGGTGTGGTTTGCCAAAGACCGGTGCTCGATCATCACCCCCTTGGGCGTGCCCGTGGAGCCGGAGGTGTAGATGACGTACGCCAGGTGGTGCGGCTCGATCCCGGCACGCGACGGGTTGGTCGCCGGCCGATCCGCCCACACCGCGCCCTCCAGGTCGACCACCGGCACGCCCACGCCCGCGAACAGCGCCTCGACCCCCTCCAGCGAGCCCTGCGTGAGCACGGCCGCGGGTGCGCTGTCGTGGAGCATGTAGCGCAGCCGCTCGGCCGGATACGAGGGGTCGAGCGGAACGTAGCCGCCGCCGGCCTTGAGGATGGCCAGGAGCCCCACCACCATCGCCGGGCCGCGCTCCACGCAGATCGCCACCCGCGCATCCGGCCCCACGCCAAGGTCGCGGAGGTGGTGCGCCAGGCGGTTGGCGTGGGCGTTCAGCCCGGCGTAGGTGAGCTCGCCGCCGTCGAAGACCACCGCCAACGCGTCCGGCGCGCGCGCCGCCTGCGCCTCGACCAGCTCGTGCACGCACGTGTCCCGCGGGTACGCCGCGTCGGTCGCGTTCCACTCCTCCACCACCAGCCGCCGCTCGGCCTGGGGGAGGAGCGGGAGCGTGCCGACGCTCTGGAGGTCGTCGGAGGCCATCGCCTCCAGCACCCGGTGCAGGTACGCCAGGTGGCGCTCCACGCTCGCCTGCTCGAACAGCGACGTGGCGTAGGTCATCCCGCCGGAGATCCGCCCGCCCCGCTCGAAGAGGAAGAGCGAAAGGTCGAACTTGGCCGTGGCACTCGATTCCGTTCCCGCGTCCGCCACGTCGGCCGCCCCTGCCGAGTCCGCCTGGGGGAGCGGCGCCAGCGAGAGCCCGGGCAGCTCCAGCCGGCTTTCCGGCGCGTTCTGCCACGAGAACATCGCCTGGAAGAGCGGGGAGTGCGCCATGCTGCGCACCGGCTGTACCAGCTCCACCACCTGCTCGAAGGGGATGTCCTGGTTCTGCTGCGCCCCCAGCGCCCGCCCCTTCACCCGCCCCAGCAGCTCCGCCACCGAGGGCGAGCCGGCGAGGTCCACGCGCAGGGCGAGGGTGTTGATGAAGAAGCCGATCAGCCCCTCGATCTCGGCCCGGCCGCGGTTGGCCGAGGGCGTGCCGACCACCACGTCGTCCTGCCCCGACAGCCGCGCCAGCACCGAGGCCCACCCGGCGAGCACGGTCATGAAGAGGGTGGTGCCGTGCCGCCGGCCCAGCGCCTTCAGCCCGGCGGTCAGCGCCCCGTCCAGCTCCAGCGGCAGGAAAGCGCCCGCGTAGTCCTGCCGTGCCGGGCGCGGATGGTCCAGCGGCAGCTCCAGCACCGCCGGGGCGTCGCCGAGCGTCTCCTTCCAGTACTCCGCCTGCTCCCGCAGCACCTCGCCGTCCACCCACTTCCGCTGCCACGCCGCGTAGTCGGCGTACTGCACCGGGAGGGGGGGAAGCGGATCGGGCTCTCCGCGGCGGAAGGCGCCGTACAGCGCGCCCAGCTCGCGGGTGAACACCCCCGTGCTCCACCCGTCGGAGACCACGTGGTGCATGGTGATGAGCAGCACGTGGTCGTCGGCCGCCAGCCGGACCAGCCGTCCGCGGATCAGCGGGCCGCGCTCCAGGTCGAAGCGGGCGCCCACCTCCTCGGCGGCCAGCCGGCGCAGCTCCGCCGCGGCGTGCGGGTGCCCGCCCAGGTCGTGCTCCACCAGGTGGAACCGGCTCTCCTCGGCGATCCGCTGCACCGGCTCGCCGCCGGCCTCCACGAACGTCGTGCGCAGCGCCTCGTGCCGCGCCACGATCGCGTCGAGCGCGCGGTGCAGCGCGTCACGGTCCAGCTCCCCCGCCAGCCGCAGCTGCCGGGGGATGTGGTAGGCGTCGCCCAGGCCGCCGAGCTGCTCCAGGAACCAGAGCCGCTGCTGGGCGAAGGAGAGCGGCAGCCGCCCGCCGCGGTCCACCCGCTCGATCGGCGGGAGCTCGGTGCGCGCGGCGTCGTCCACGGCCCGCGCCAGGTCGGCCAGCACGGGGGCGCGGAACAGCTCCCCGAGCGCCACCTCCACGCCCAGCAGCTGCCGCACGCGCGACACCACGCGCACCGCCAGCAGCGAGTGGCCGCCCAGCTCGAAGAAGCTGTCGCGCCGCCCGATCCCCTCCACCCCCAGCACCTCCGACCAGATCTCCGCCAGCGCCGCTTCCGAATCGCTTTCCGGCGCCTCGTAGCCGCGCCGCGCGAACGCGTCGCCTTCGGGCGCCGGCAGCGCGTTGCGGTCGAGCTTCCCGTTGGGGGTTCTCGGCAGCGCCTCGAGCTCCACGTACGCGGCGGGCACCATGTGCTCGGGCAGCCCCTGCGCGAGGTGCGCGCGCAGCGCGTCCACGTCGGCGGCGCCGTCCACCACGTAGTAGGCCACCAGCCGCCGGTTGCCGGGCTCGTCTTCGCGCGCCAGCACGGCCGCCTCGCGCACGCGCGGGTGCTCCTTCAGCCGCGCCTCGATCTCGCCCAGCTCGATGCGGAAGCCGCGCACCTTCACCTGCGCGTCGGCGCGGCCCAGCACCTCGAGCGCGCCGTCGCCCACCCATCGCGCCAGGTCGCCCGTGCGGTACAGCCGCGCCCCCGGCTCGCCGAACGGGTCGGCGACGAAGCGTTCCGCCGTCAGCTCCGGGCGGCCCTGGTAGCCGCGCGCCACCTGCACCCCGCCCAGGTACAGCTCGCCCACCACGCCTGCCGGCACCGGCTCTCCGGCCGCGTCCAGCACGTAGGCCCGCGTGTTCGCCATCGGCCGCCCGATGGGGATGCGCTCGCGCGCCTCCCCGGCCGGGCAGCTCCACGCGGTCACGTCGACCGCGGCCTCGGTGGGCCCGTACACGTTGTACAGCGCCGCACGGGGGAGCCGCCTGTAGAAGTCGCGCACCAGCCCGGGCGGCATCGGCTCGCCCCCGCACACCACCCGCTCCACCGAGGTGCAGGCCGCCAGCGCGGCGTCTTCCACCAGCACCTGCAGCATCGAGGGAACGAAGTGCAGCGTGGTGACCGCCTCGCGCCGGATCGTCTCCAGCAGGTATCCCGCGTCGCGGTGCCCGCCCGGCCGCGCGATCACCATCCGCGCCCCCGCCAGCAGCGGCGGGATCAGCTCGCGCAGCGAGGCGTCGAAGGAGTACGGCGTCTTCTGCAGCACCACGTCGTGGCCGCCCAGCGGCCACGCGTCGCGCATCCAGGCGAGCACGTTGGCCAGGCTGCGGTGCTCCACCATCACCCCCTTGGGGCGGCCGGTGGAGCCGGAGGTGTAGATCAGGTACGCCAGGTGGCCGGCCGTCACCCCCGCGCGCTCCGGGTTGGTTTCGGGCCGGCCGGCCCAGCGCGCCGCGTCGCGGTCGAGCGCCACCACGGGCACATCCAGCCCGCCCAGGCGCTCCAGCGGCGACGGACCGCGGGTCAGCACCACCGCGGGCGCGCTGTCGGCCAGCATGTAGCGCAGCCGCTCCTCCGGGTACTCCGGGTCCAGCGCCACGTAGGCGCCGCCCGCCTTCAGCACCCCCAGCAGCCCCACCATCATCTCCAGGCTGCGCTCCACGCACAGCCCCACCCGCACGTCGGGGCCCACGCCCAGGGCGCGGAGGTGGTGCGCCAGCCGGTTCGCCCGCGCGTTCAGCTCGGCGTAGGTCAGCGCCTCGCCCTCGAACGCCAGCGCGGCCGCGTGGGGCGTCTTCTCCACCTGCGCCTCGAACAGCTCGTGCACGCACGCTTCGCGCGGGTACGCCACCGCGGTCGCGTTCCACGCCTCGGTCACCTCCCTGCGCTCGGCCTCCGACAGCACCCGGATCTGCTCCACCCGCCCGTCCGCGTCGGCCACCATTCCAGCGAGCACGCGCCGCAGGTAGCCGACGTACCGCTCCACCGTCGCCTGCTCGAACAGCGCCGTGGCGTAGGTCAGCGTCCCCGCGATGCGCCCGCCCGCCTCGCCCAGCGAGAGCGACAGGTCGAACTTCGCCCCCGCCTTCGCCGCCGCGCCCGCGCCTCCCGCCCCGGGGGCGGCCAGCTCCGGCCGCGCCTCCTGCCACGAGAACATCACCTGGAAGAGCGGCGTGTGCGCCATGCTGCGCGCGGGCTGCACCAGCTCCACCACCTGCTCGAACGGGATGTCCTGGTTCTGCTGCGCCCCCAGCGCGCGCACCCGTACCTGCGCCAGCAGCTCGGCCACGGTGGGCGAGCCGGAGAGGTCCACGCGCAGGGCGAGGGTGTTGACGAAGAAGCCGATCAGCCCCTCGATCTCCGCGCGGCCGCGGTTGGCGCTGGGCGTGCCGACGACCACGTCGGGCTGCCCCGAGAGGCGGCCCAGCACCGCGGCCCACCCGGCGAGCACGGTCATGAAGAGGGTGGTGCCCTGCCGCCGGCCCAGCGCCTTCAGCCCGGCCGTCAGCTCCTCGTCGATCACCACGCCCACCGACGCACCCGCGTGGTCCTGCCGCGCGGGACGTGGGCGGTCGGCGGGGAGCTCCAGCAGCTCGGGCGCGCCGGTGAGCATCTGCGTCCAGTACTCGGCCTGCTCCCGCAGCACGTCGCCGGCGACCCAGCTTCGCTGCCAGGCGGCGTAGTCGGCGTACTGCACCGGGAGCGGGGGGAGGGGGTTCGCCTCCCCACGGCGGAAGGCGTCGTAGAGCGTGGCCAGCTCACGGGTCAGCACCTTCATGCTCCAGCCGTCGGCGACGATGTGGTGCATCGTCAGCAGCAGGACGTGCTCGTCCGCCGAGCGATGGACCAGGCGCCCGCGGATCAGCGGCCCGTGCTCCAGGTCGAAGGGCGCGCCCGCCTCGTTGGCCGCCAGCCGGCGCAGCTCCGCCGCGGCGTCGGGGTGCTCGCCCAGGTCGTGCTCCACGAGGTGGAACCCGCTCTCCCGGGCGATGCGCTGAACCGGCTCGCCCCCGACCTCCACGAAGGTGGTGCGCAGCGCCTCGTGGCGCGCCAGCATCGCGTCGAGCGCACGCCGCAGCGCCACGCGGTCCAGGTCGCCTTCCAGCCACAGCCGCGTGGCGATGTGGTACGTGTCGCCCAGGCCGCCGAGCCGCTCCAGGAACCAGAGCCGCTGCTGCGCGAACGCCAGCGGGAGATCCGCCCCCCGCTCCACCGGCACGATCGGCGGCAGCTCGGCGCGAGACGCGCTCGCCAGCCCGCGCGCGAAGTCGGCCAGCACCGGCCGGGAGAACAGGTCGCGCAGCGCGACCTCCACCGCCAGCCGCTGCCGCACCCGCGAGATCACCTGCACCGCCAGCAGCGAGTGCCCGCCCAGGTCGAAGAAGCTGTCGCGGCGCCCCACCCGCTCCACGCGCAGCACCTCGGCCCAGATGTCGGCCACCACCTGTTCGGCCGCGCCCTCCGGCGCCTCGTAGCCGCCCGTGGCGAGCGCGTCGCCCTCCGGCGCCGGAAGCGCCCTGCGGTCCACCTTCCCGCCGGCGGTGACGGGGAACGCGTCCAGCCGCACGAAGGCCGCCGGCACCATGTACGACGGCAGCCGCCCGGCCAGGTGCGCCCGCAGGCTTTCCACGTCGAGCCCCTCGTCCGCCACGCAGTACGCCACCAGCCGCTTCTCGCCCGGTGCGTCTTCGCGCGCCAGCACCACCGCGTCGCGCACGGCCGGGTGCTCGGCGAGCCGCGCCTCGATCTCGCCCAGCTCGATGCGGAAGCCGCGGATCTTCACCTGGAAGTCGGTGCGGCCCGCGAACTCGATCGACCCGTCCGCCAGCCACCGCCCCAGGTCGCCCGTCCGGTACAGGCGTGCCCCGGGCTCACGGGCGAACGGGTCCGGCACGAACCGCCCGGCGGTCAGCCCCGGCCGGTCGAGGTAGCCGCGCGCCACCTGGGCGCCGCCCACGTACAGCTCTCCCGCCACCCCCACCGGCACCGGCTCGCCCCGCGTGTCGAGGAGGTAGACGCGCGTGTTCGCCACCGGCCGGCCGATGGAGCGCCAGGTGGCGCGGTCGCCGGCGATCTCGCGGAGCGTCGCGTTGACCGTGGTCTCGGTGGGGCCGTAGGTGTTCAGCAGCGGAGGCCGGTGCCCGCCGCGGCGGAACCAGGCTTCCAGCGCCGCCGCCTCCACCGCCTCGCCGCCGATGGCCAGCAGGCGCACGCACGGCGGGATGGCGGCCGAGGGCTGGTCGAGCAGGAGCTGCCAGAAGCGGGTGGGGAGGTCGGCCACCGTCACCCGGTTCTCGGCGCAGCGGGCCCAGAAGGCGTGCGCGCCCTCGATCCACGCCTCGGTGCGCAGCACCAGCGCCGCCCCCGCGGCCAGCGCGCCGAAGATCTCCTCCACCGCGGCGTCGAAGGCGATGGAGGCGAACTGCAGCACCCGGTCGTCGGGCCGCAGGCCGAAGCCCGCCTGCACGGCGGCGGCCTGCCGCTGCACGGCGCGGTGGGGGACCATCACCCCCTTGGGCCGCCCGGTGGAGCCCGAGGTGTAGATCAGGTACGCCAGGTGCTCGGGGAGGAGCGCCCCGCGCCCGGGGTTGGTCTCCGGCCCGTCGGCCCACACCGGCGCGCCGGCGTCCAGCTCGACCACCGGCACCCCCGCGCCCGCGAAGCGCGCGGCGAGCGACGCGTGCGCCAGCACCGCCACGGGCGCGCTGTCTCCCAGCAGCCAGTGCAGCCGCTCTTCCGGGTACGCCGGGTCGAGCGGGAGGTACGCCCCGCCCGCCTTGAGCACGGCCAGGAGCCCCGCCACCATCTCCGGGGTGCGCTCGGCGCAGATCGCCACGCGCGCGTCGGGGCCCACGCCCAGGGCACGGAGCCGGTGCGCCAGCCGGTTGGCGCGGGCGTTCAGCCGCGCGTACGTGAGCTCCCCGCCCTCGAAGGCCACCGCCACCGCCCCGGGCGTCTCCCTTGCCCGCCGCTCGAAGAGCTCGTGCACGCACCATCCGTCCGGGGAGGGAAGCGCCGTCGCGTTCCACCCCTCCACGACCTGCGCGCGCTCCGCGGGCGACATCAGCGCCAGCCCCGCCACGCTCCGGCGATCGTCGGCCACCATCTGCGCGAGCACCCGCCGCAGGTACGCCACGTGGCGCTCGATCGTCTCCGGGTCGAACAGCGCCGTCGCGTAGTCCAGGGGGCCGCCGATCCGCCCGCCCCGCTCGGAGAGGGTGAGCGACAGGTCGAACTGCGCCCCCGCTTCGGAAGGCGCGCCCGGCTGCGTGGCCGATGCCGGGGCCGGCTCCGACCCCGGCGACGCCCCCGCATAGGCCAGCGCCAGCCCGGAGAGCTTCAGGTCGCGCTCGGGCGTGTTCAGCCAGTTGAACATCACCTGGAAGAGCGGGGTGTGCGCCAGGCTGCGCACCGGCTGCAGCAGCTCCACCACCTGCTCGAAGGGGATGTCCTGGTTCTGCTGCGCTTCGAGCGCCCGCGTCTTCACCCGCCCCAGCAGCTCCGCCACGGTGGGCGAGCCGGTGAGGTCGGCCCGGATCGCCAGGGTGTTCACGAAGAAGCCGATCAGCCCCTCGATCTCGCGCCGCCCGCGCCCCGCCACCGGGGTGCCGATCACCACGCTCTCCTGCCCCGAGAGACGGCTCAGCACCACCGCCCACGCGGCCAGGAACGTCATGTACAGCGTGACCCCGTGCCGCCGGCCCAGTGCCTTCAGCCCCGCCGTCAGCTCCGCGTCCAGGTCGACCCAGGTCTCGCCGCCGGTGAAGTCCTGCCGCGCCGGCCGCGGGCGGTCGGTGGGCAGCTCCAGCAGCTCGGGGACGCCGGCCAGCGTCTCCTTCCAGTACTCCGCCTGCGCCTTCAGCACCTCGCCGTTCACCCAGCTCCGCTGCCACACCGCGTAGTCGGCGTACTGGATCGGCAGCGCGGGAAGCGGATCCGGCTCGCCCGCGCGGAAGGCGGCGTAGAGCTCGCCCAGCTCGCGGGTGAACACCCCCATGCTCCACCCGTCGCTGACGATGTGGTGCATGGTGATGTGCAGCACCTGGTCGACGTCGGTCAGGCGGATCAGACACCCGCGGATCAGCGGCCCGCGTTCCAGGTCGAACGGCGCGCCCGCATCGTCTTCCAGCAGCCGGCGAAGCTCCGGCCCGACCCCGGCACGGCCGCGGAGATCGTGCTCGGCGAGCTGGAAGGGGCTTTCCTCCACCGGCGCGATCCGCTGCACCTGCTCGCCGTCCACCTCGGTGAAGGTGGTGCGCAGCGCCTCGTGGCGGGCGACGATCCGGTCGAGCGCACGGACCAGCGCGTCCCGGTCCAGCTCGCCTCGCAACGGCAGGTAGGTCGGGATGTGGTAGATCGCGCCGGGGATCCCGAGCTGATCCAGGAACCAGAGCCGCCACTGCGCGAACGAGAGCGGCAGCGGCCCGCTCCGGTCGGCCGGCTCGATCTGCGACACCTTCGGCGCGGCCTGCACGGGGGCGCTGGCCTCGGCCAGCTCGAGGAGCGCGAGGAGTTCGGCGTTCGAAAGGTTCAGCATGCTCGAGGACATCTACCTGCGAATGTGTGTACGGGCAACGAGGGCGTCATGGGGTCTGCGCGCCGGGCTCGCGAACGAGCCGGGCGAGCCGTGCCAGGGTCTCGGGGTCGAACCGGGCGAGCCGCAGGTGCAGGATCCGCTGGGCGAGCTCCGCGAGCACGGGCGCCTCGAACACGGCGCCCAGCGCAAGCTCGACCTCCATCGCCTCCCGCACCCGCGAGATCATCTGCACCGCCAGGAGCGAGTGTCCGCCCAGCATGAAGAAGTCGTCTCCGCGCCCCACGCGCTCCACGCCCAGCAGCTCGGCCCAGATCCCGGCGAGCGTCTGTTCCACCTTCCCCACCGGGGCCTCGTACTCCCGCGCCGCGCGGGCGTCGCCCTCCGGGGCGGGGAGCGCGCGGCGGTCCAGCTTCCCGTTGGGCGTGAGCGGGAGCTGCTCCAGCCGCACGTACGCCGCCGGCACCATGTACGCCGGCAGCGTCTGCCCCAGGTGCGCCCGGAGCGCTTCCGCCCCGGCCGTCTCGTCGCCCACCACGTACGCCACCAGCCGCTTCTCGCCCGGCGTGTCTTCGCGGACCAGGACGACGGCCTCGCGCACGCCCGCGTGCTCGGCCAGCCGCGCCTCGATCTCGCCCGGCTCGATGCGGAAGCCGCGGATCTTCACCTGGAAGTCGGTGCGGCCCAGGAACTCGAGTGCGAAAGTGCGAGAGTGCGAGAGTGCGAGAGCGGAATCTGCCTCGCCCGAATCGCCGTCACCGCCGGACGTTCGCGCGTTCGCACCTTCGGACTCTCGCACCTCCACCCAGCGCGCCCGGTCGCCGCTCCGGTACAGCCGCGCGCCGGGGACGGCGGAGAACGGATCGGGGACGAAGCGCTCGGCGGTGTGCGCGGAACGGCCCAGGTAGCCGCGCGCGACGCCCGTCCCCCCGATCCGCAGCTCGCCGGCGACGCCGGCCGGCTGCGGAGCGCCGAACGCGTCGCAGACGTAGAGGCGCACGTTCCCCAGCGGCCGGCCGATCGGGTGCCCGGCGACCACGCCGTCCGCCGGCACCGCGTGCGCCGAGGCCAGGATCGTCGCCTCGGTGGGGCCGTAGAGGACGTGCGTCCGCGCGGCCGGGAAGGCCGCGCTCATCTCCGCCAGCAGCCCGGCGGGAACCTGGTCGCCGCCCACGAAGGCGCCGCGGAGGCGGCCCAGGCCGGGCGCCTGGCGCTCGACCTGCGCGATCTCGCGCATCAGCGCGGGGACGGCGTGCAGGAGCGTGGCGTCCGCGATCTCGCCCACCAGCGCACGGGCATCCATCACCCGCTCGCGCGCGACCACGCGGACCGCCGCCCCCGACACCAGCGGAAGGAGGAGCTCGAAGAGGGAGATGTCGAAGGCGGCCGACGCCAGCGCCGGCATCACGTCGCCCGGGCCCACGCCGAACTCCGCGCGGGTGGCGGCCAGCAGGCTGACGAGCGACCCGTGCCGCACCAGCACGCCCTTCGGCCTCCCCGTCGACCCGGAGGTGTAGATGACGTACGCCAGCTGCTCCGGCCACGCCCCCGCTCCGCCCCGGCCGGGGTCGGACGCGGGCCGCGCATCCCACGCCGCGTGGCCGCCCAGGTCGACCACCGGCACTCCGGCGCCGGCGAAGCGCGCGGCGAGCGGCGCCCGCGTGAGCAGCGCGGCGGGCGCGCTGTCTTCCAGGATGTAGCGGAGGCGGTCGTCCGGATGCGCGGAGTCGAGCGGAATGTAGCCGCCGCCGGCTTTCAGCACCGCCAGCAGCGCCACCACCATCTCCATCCCCCGCTCCACGCACACCGCCACGCGCACCTCCGGCCCCACGCCGAGCGCGCGGAGGTGGTGCGCCAGCCGGTTCGCCCGCGCGTTCAGCTCCGCGTAGGTGAGGCGCTCCCCTTCGAACGACACCGCCTGGGCACCGGGGGTCCGCTCCACCTGGGCTTCGAAGAGCTCGTGGACGCAGGCGCCGGCGGGAAACGCGGCGCCGGTGGCGTTCCATTCTTCCACCACGGTGCGCCGCTCGGCCGCGGAGAGCAGGTCCAGCCGGTGCACCGGCTTCCGGTCGTCGGCGGTCATCTCTTCCAGCGCGCGGCGCAGGTAGCCGACGTACCGCTCCACCGTCACCCGGTCGAAGAGGGCGGTGGCGTAGGTCGCGTCGCCCGTGATCCGCCCGCCGCTCGGCGCCAGGCCGAGCGACAGGTCGAAGTGGGCCGCCACCTCCTCCCCCTCCTCCACCGCGTCCAGAGGCACCACGTCGAGCCCCGGCAGCTCCACCGCTCCGCCGGGCATCTCCTGCCACGCCAGCATCGCCTGGAAGATGGGTGTGTGCGCCAGGCTGCGCGCCGGCTGCACCCGCTCCACCACCTGCTCGAAGGGGACGTCCTGGTTCCGCTGGGCCTCCAGCGCCCGCTCGCGCACCCGCCCCAGCAGCTCCGCCACGGTGGGCGCGCCCGACAGCTCCACCCGGATCGCCAGCGTGTTGACGAAGAACCCGATCAATCCCTCGACCTCGCCCCTCCCGCGGCCCGCCGCCGGCGTCCCCACCACCACGTCGTCCTGCCCGGAGAGGCGGCCCAGCACCACCGACCACGCAGCCAGCACCGTCATGAACGGCGTGGTCCCGTGCCGCCGCGAGAGCGCCGCCACCCCTGCCACCAGCGCCTCGTCCAGCTCCACGCCGATCGAGGCGCCGGCGAAGTCCTGCCGCGCCGGGCGAGGGCGGTCCGCCGGCAGCTCCAGCAGCTCCGGCGCGCCGGAAAGCGTCTCGCGCCAGTAGTCGGCCTGCCTGCGCAGCACCTCTCCATCCACCCGGCGCCGCTGCCACGCCGTGAAGTCGGCGTACTGCACGGGCAACGGCGGGAGCGGATCGGGAGCGCCGGTGCGGAAGGCTCCGTACAGCGCGCTCAGCTCGCGGGTGAAGATCCCCATGCTCCACCCGTCGGTGACGATGTGGTGCAGGGTGACGAGCAGCACGTGGTCGTCGGCCGCAAGCCGGATCAGCCGCCCGCGGACCAGCGGGCCCCGCGCCAGGTCGAACGGCGCCTCCGCCTCGTCCGCCGCCAGCCGGCCCAGCTCCCGCGGGGCCTCGGGGCGGCCTTCCAGGTCGTGCTCGGCCAGGTGGAACGGGCTCTCCCCGATCGCGGAGATCCGCTGCACGGGGACGCCGTCCATCTCCGGGAAGCGGGTGCGCAGCGCCTCGTGCCGCGCCACGATCCGCTCCAGCGCGCGCACCAGCGCGCCGCGGTCCAGCTCGCCCTTCAGCCGGAGGCGCAGGGGGAGGTGGTAGGCCGCGCCCGCGCCCCCCAGCTGGTGGATGAACCACAGCCGCTGCTGCGCGAACGACAGCGGCAGCGGCCCGCCGCGCTCCACCGGCACGATCGCCGCCGCTTCCGCCCCCGTGGCCGTCGCCAGCCCGCGCGCGAGGTCCGCCAGCACCGGCCGCTCGAACAGGTCGCGTGGCGAGGCGTCCACGCCCAGCGCCTGCCGCACCCGCGAGACCACGCGCACCGCCAGCAGCGAGTGCCCGCCCAGCGCGAAGAAGTCGTCGCGCCGGCCGATGCGCCGGGTTCCCAGCAGCTCCGCCCAGATCCCGGCCAGCGCCTCCTCGACCTCCCCCACGGGCGCCTCGTACGCACGCGCGGCGAACGCGTCGGCGTCGGGCGCGGGGAGCGCCCGGCGGTCGAGCTTTCCGTTGGGGTTCAGCGGAAGCGTCTCCAGCCGCACGAACGCCGCGGGAACCATGTACTCCGGCAGATCGGCGGAGAGGTGCGCCCGCAGCGCCTCGCTCTCCAGCGCCTCGCCCACGAAGTACGCCACCAGCCGCTTCCCGCCGGAACCGTCGTCCAGCGCCAGCACCACGGCCTCGCGCACGCCCGGATGGGCGGCGAGCCGCGCCTCGATCTCGCCGGGCTCCACCCGGAAGCCACGGACCTTCACCTGGAAGTCGGTGCGTCCAAGATACTGCAAAGTCCCCCCGGAGAGGAACCGGCACAGGTCTCCGGTGCGGTACATCCGCGCGCCGGGCGCGCCGAACGGGTCGGGGACGAACCGCTCCGCCGTCAGCCGCGGCCGCCCCAGGTACCCACGCGCCACCGCCACCCCGCCGATGAACAGCTCGCCGGCCACGCCGACGGGAACCGGTTCACCCGTGCGGTCCAGCACGTAGACCGTGGAGTTGTGGATCGCCCGGCCGATGGAGACGCGCTCCGCGGCGGCGTCGCACGCCCACTCGGTCACCTCGCCGGATTCCGTCGGCCCGTACTGGTTGTACAGCCCCACGCCGGGGAGCCGCTGGTGGAACTGCCGCACCAGCGCCGCGGAAACCGCCTCGCCGCTCACCGGCACCCTGAGGAGGCCCGTGCAGCGCTCCGCCGCCGGATGCTCCAGGAAGAGCTGCAGCATCGACGGGACGAAGTGCGCCGTGGTGATCCCCTCCGCCTGGATGGTGGCGGCCAGGTACGCCGCGTCGCGGTGGCCGCCGGGGCGCGCCATCACCAGCCGGGCACCCACCATCAGCGGCCAGAAGAACTCCCAGAACGAGACGTCGAAGGAGAACGGCGTCTTCTGCAGAAGCGCCTCGTCCGCCGTCATCGCGTACCGGTCCTGCATCCACGCCAGCCGGTTCACCAGGCTCCCGTGCTCCAGCATCACCCCCTTGGGGCGCCCGGTGGAGCCCGAGGTGAACAGCACGTGCGCCAGGTTCCGCGGCCCTACTCCCTCCCGGCTCGGATTCGTCTCAGGCTGGTCCGCCCATCCCTCGTCGCCGGTGAGGTCGAGCACCGGGATGGCGGAGCCCGCCGACAGCGCGGCGGCGGTGGCGGCCTGCGGCGGGTGCGTCAGGAGGACGGCGGGAGCGCTGTCCTCGAGCATGAAGCGGAGCCGGTCCACCGGGTAGCTCGAGTCGAGCGGAACGTACGCGCCGCCGGCCTTGAGGATGCCCAGCAGCCCCACCACCATCTCCACGCTCCGCTCCACGCAGATCCCCACCCGCACGTCCGGACCCACGCCCAGCGCGCGGAGGTGGTGCGCCAGCCGGTTCGCCCGCGCGTTCAGCTCCGCGTACGTCACCCGCTCGCCCTCGAACACCACCGCCACCGCGCCGGGCGTCCGCTCCACCTGGGCTTCCACCAGCTCGTGGACGCACGCCTCGGCCGGGTACGCCGCACCGGTCGCGTTCCACTCCCGCAGCACCAGGGTGCGCTCTCCCTCGGAAAGCATCGGCAGACGGTCGATGCCGAGCCCGTCGTCCGCCGCCATCCCCTCCAGCACCCGGCGCAGGGAGCCCAGCCAGCGCTCCACCGTCTCCCGCTCGAAGAGCGCGGTCGCGTACTCCACCTCACCGACGATCCTGCCGTCCTCCTCCGCCAGCGACAGCAGCAGGTCGAACTTGGCGGTCACGTGCGGCGCGGCATCCGCGGGGGCCAGGCTCAGCCCCGGCAGCTCCAGGCGGCTCCCCGGTGCGTTCTGCCAGGCGAACATCACCTGGAAGAGCGGGCTGTGCGCAAGGCTCCGGGCCGGCTGCACCAGCTCCACCACCTGCTCGAACGGGATGTCCTGGTTGGCTTGCGCCTCCAGCGCGCGCTCTTTCACGCGCGCCAGTGCCTCCGCCACCGTCGGCGCGCCGGAGAGGTCCACGCGCAACGCGAGCGTGTTGACGAAGAAGCCGATCAGACCCTCGATCTCGCTCCGGCCCCGGTTCGCCGATGGAGTGCCGACGACGACCTGGTCCTGGCCCGACAGCCGGGCGAGCACGGCCGCCCACCCGGCGAGCAGCGTCATGTAGAGGGTGGCGCCGTGCCGCTGACCCAGCGTCTTCAGCGCCGCGGTCAGCCCCTCGTCCAGCTCCACCTTCAGCGACGCACCGGCGAAATCCTGCCGCGCCGGGCGCGGATGGTCGGCCGGAAGCTCCAGCAGCTCGGGGGCGCCGGCCAGCGTCCGGGTCCAGTACTCCGCCTGCGCCTGCAATACGTCGCCCTCGACCCACCGCCGCTGCCACGCCGCGTAGTCGGCGTACTGCACCGGCAGCGGCGGGAGCGGATCGGGCTCGCCGCGCGCGAAGGCGGCGTACAGCGCGGAGAGCTCGCCGAAGAGCACGCCGATCGACCAGCCATCGCTGATGATGTGATGCATCGTCAGCAGCAGCACGTGATCGTCGGCCGCCATGCGCACCAGCCGTCCGCGGACAAGCGGCCCGCGCGCCAGGTCGAAGGGCGCGCTCGCCTCGGCATACATCAGGCGGCTCAGCGCTTCCTCCGCGTCTGGCGAGGCGTGGAGATCATGCTCCACGACCCGGAACGCGCTCTCTTCGATCGAAGAAATTCGCTGGACCGGCTCGCCGTCCACCGTCGGGAAGGAGGTGCGCAGCGCCTCGTGGCGGGCGACGATGCGGTCCAGCGACCGCACCAGCGCGCCGCGGTCCAGCTCGCCCCGCAGCCGCAGGCGCATGGGGAACTGGTAGGTGCTGCCCAGGTTTTCGAGCTGCTCCAGGAACCACAGCCGCTGCTGCGCGAACGACAGCGGGAGGCTGCCCGTGCGATCCACGCGCTCGATCGCGGCCGCTTCCGCGGGCGCGGCCGTCCGCACCCCCCGCGCGAAGTCGGCCAGCACGGGCCGCTCGAACACGTCGCGCGGCGTGGCCTCCACGCCCAGCGCCTGCCGCACCCGCGAGACCACGCGCGCCGCCAGCAGCGAGTGCCCGCCCAGCTCGAAGAAGTGGTCGCGCCGGCCCACGCGCTCCGCGCCCAGCAGCTCCGCCCAGATCGCGGCCACCGCCTCCTCCGCCGCGCCCTGCGGCGCCTCGTACCCACGCGCGGGGAACGCGTCGCCCTCGGGCGCGGGAAGCGCCCTGCGGTCGACCTTGCCGTTCGGCGTGAGCGGAAGCGTCTCCAGGCGCACGTACGCCGCCGGGACCATGTAGTCGGGGAGGTGTTCCGAGAGATGCGCCCGCAGCACCTCCGCCGTGGCCGTCTCGTCGCCCGCCACGTACGCCACCAGCCGCTTCTCGCCCGGCGCGTCTTCGCGGACCAGCACCACCGCCTCGCGTACGTCCGGATGCTCCAGCAGCCGCGCCTCGATCTCGCCCGGCTCGATGCGGAACCCGCGCACCTTCACCTGGTGGTCGGTCCGCCCCAGGAACTCCAGTGCGAAAGTGCGAGAGTGCGAGAGTGCGAGAGTGGAATCAGCC